>CASDUD010000091.1 GCA_949283725.1 uncultured Ruminococcus sp. | reverse complement strand
GAAGCCAAGCGAGCGGATAAGGCGTTCCCGCTGAAGTCACCGGAAATCTGTGCCGAACTGGGGGGCATTTTGCTGGAAGCTTATCCGCATTTGACCGTCGACGTTCACCATCCAGATGTGACGGTAACAGTGGAAATTCGGGATACCCACGCTTTTGTGCATGGGGCGAATATCAAAGGGGCAGGAGGGCTGCCCGTGGGTAGCAGCGGCAAGGCGCTGCTGCTCTTGTCCGGCGGCATCGACAGCCCTGTGGCGGGCTATCGCATGGCGAGACGGGGCGTGCAGATGGCGGCGATTCACTATGTGAGCCCGCCCTATACCTCCGACCGTGCCCAGGAAAAGGTGGAGCAGCTCTGCCAGGCACTGACGCCTTATTGCGGGAACATCGCTTTTTTCTGCGTGCCATTCACAGAGATTCAGGAGGCCATCAAAACGCATTGCCCAGAGCCATATTTCACCGTGATTATGCGTCGGCTGATGATGGAGATTGCCCAGCAGATTGCTAAGCAGGACAACTGCCTGGCGCTTGTCACCGGCGAAAGCGTGGGGCAGGTGGCGAGCCAGACGATGCAGGCGATTGCCTGTACCGATGCCGTGAGCCGGATGCCCGTTTTCCGCCCGCTGATTGGCATGGATAAGACGGAAATTGTGGGGACAGCGCGCAAAATCGGGACGTTTGAGATTTCCACATTGCCCTATGAGGATTGCTGCACCGTCTTTACACCCAAACATCCCAAGGTGCGGCCGTCGCTGGAAGAGGTGGAAAAGGCGCAGGCAGGCTATGACTTTGCTCCGCTGATTGCGCAAGCTGTGCAGGAAACCACGATGCGGATTTTCCGGTGGGCGTGAGCGCGGGCTGATTCACGCGGTGCTGCCTTATAGCCTGTTTCGTATCTTGGCGTGCGAAGAGATGCGAAACAGGCGCTTATATAGAGCGTGTGCACATAAACGTATACGCATGTCTTTTCGGCAAAATTTCCCGTTTACTGCGTTCAAAGCTCTTTCCAGGCAGCAGCTTGCCTGCGGGCTTCTGCCTTGTGTATGGAAATATTTTGCTCGAAAATCCGTACATCTAATCTATTTTATGTGACCGCGCTCTCAGAACTTGTTCTAAGACAACACCGCACGAGTAACGCTTGACGGCTTTGTGCGGTGTTGTCCTAAAAAACGCTGGGTTGTCAATTTTTAGAGAAGGGTGTGTGCAAAACATGAAAGAACAGATGTTGGATCCCATAAAAGTCTATGACATTTATCAAGATTCTCAAAAAGCACTTGACAAAACAATAGCGGATATTGTACAATGGTTAGATGAAGAACGGCAGACCCTTGCCACTGCAGAAAGCTGCACCGGCGGTTTGCTGTCTCAGCTGATTACTTCTGTGCCCGGTGCCTCGCGTGTGTTCGAACTGGGGCTGGTGACGTATGCTGAACGGATGAAAACGAAGTTTCTGGATGTGCCGCCGGCGTGGATTCGTACCTATGGCGTGGTGAGTGCCGAGGTGGCACTGGCGATGGCGCAGGGGCTGCGCCGCCAGTCTGCGGCACAGTTGTGCCTTTCGGTGACGGGGCTTGCTGGCCCCGGCGGCGGTACGCCGGAAAAACCCGTGGGCACGGTATATGTGGGCGTGCTGTATCAGGCACGGGAAGTGGTTGCAAAGCTGCAGCTTTGGCAGTATGGACTGCATACCCGACAAGAAATCCGGTATGGCACGGCGGTCTGTGCGTTTGGGATCGCAAAACAGATCCTGATGGAGGAGGCATCATGCAGGAAGAAGAAAAATCCAAAGTAATGCCCGATGCGTCTCAGACGCTGCATCCTGCGGATGCGGCCGAAGAAGCCCCAGAACGGAAAGAACATTCAACCCAGTCCCCGTCTCCCGCTTCTGAAGAAGCCCATCCGGCATCGGAGGCAACTGTTTCGAAACTGGAGGCGGGAACAAAATCGGTGGAGTCGGAAGAACCAGTGGAGCTGGAGACACCGGCAGAAAAGATTCGGGCAATTCGAACGAGTCTATTCCATATTGCCCAGGTGGAAGAGGAGGCAGCCGTTACGCAGCGGGTTGCTAACCAGATCCAGCAGGTGAAGGCACGTAAGGAACATCCTGAGCAGTTTCCACCGCCAAGGCCGCCAGCTCCATCTAATCCTCCCAGGCGTTCGGCTGGCAGCCGTGTACTGGGGCTGTTTCCCCAGAAAGGGGATTCAGGCGGTGAAGTGGCGAGGAAATGTATCTTTTTATTTTCCTCCACAGTGTTTTTGGTGTGCGTGGTATTGATTGTGTTGTACTTTATCGATATCATGCGGGCGGATCAGATGTATGATGATATCGGCACGGCCTATCACAGTGCCAATGTCCAGGTGACAACGGCGCAGACAGAAGCTCCACAGGCGGCCGAAACCCAGACGACAACCGAAAAAACCTATTCACTGCTGCCGGGTGCAGAGGAACTTCTGGCGGTGAATGAGGAGATTGTGGGCTGGGTCTCAATTGATGGTACCAAGGTAGATTATCCTGTGGTACAGCACTTGGACGATGAGCCGGGGAATGAGTACTATCTCTATCGGAATATTCAGAAAGAAGACTCTAAGCCGGGTTCGATCTTTTTGGACTTTCGCTGTACTTTTGACCGGGTAGGGGCAGACGGTACGCTCGAAGAGCCAAATTCTGACAACCTCATCCTCTATGGTCACAATATGCGGGATGAGTCCATGTTCGGAACGCTGAAATATTATCGCACGGACGAGTCCTACTATGCGCAGCACCCGGTGATTACCTTAAACTCCAACTATGAGACGTACCAGTACGCCATTTTTGGCTATTTTATCGCTGATGCGGAGGACACCACAGATACACGGTTCGAGTACTGGAACGCCATCGATTTTGCGGATGAAACAGAATTTTATGACTATGTCAATGAGGTGAAACGGCGTACGCTCCGCATTACCAATGTGGACGTGGAATATGGCGACTCGCTTTTGACGCTGTCCACCTGTAATAATGCCTTTGATACGGCGCGACTGGTGATCGTGGCGCGACGAGTGCGAGAAGGTGAGGATCCTTATGCACGCGTAGCGGGCAGCATCCCCAATCCCAATATCAAATGGCCCAATGTATATTATTTATGGAATGAAAACACATACGATCCCGATGCCCCGTTTGTTCCCTATGGATAAGCGGCAGAATGGAAAAGAGGAAATTGTACTATGAGAAAATGGCAGAGCGGTGCCGTGGCAGCGGCATTGGTGTTCTCGCTTTTGGCAACCGGCTGTGCGGAAAAGATTGACCAGACCGCCACCATGGTGGAAACGCAGTCGCCGGAGACGACAGTCGTCACAGAAGCCCCGCCGGCTGCGCCAGAAGTGACCGAACGCGCACAGAAACTGTTGGCACAAAACCCGGATACTGTGGGCTATATCCAGATCGACGGCACCCAGGTGGACAACCCCGTTGTACAAACAGTGGATGACGAATACTATCTCGACCACGGATTTGATGGTCAGGAGTTCCGTGCTGGTACGGTGTTTATGGACTGTCTCAATGCGTTCGGGGCGGATACGGAAACTTGGTCGGAGAATATCATTCTCTATGGTCACAATATGGCGGATAATACGATGTTTGGCTCGTTGCGCCGCTATCGCCAGGATCCGTCCTACTATAAAGAAGCCCCTTTTATCACCTTTAGTTCGAATTATGCGGACTATACCTATGTGATGTTTGGCCTGATTATCACGGGTGGGAATGCCGATTCGGATTTCCTGTACTGGCAGATGGAGGAACTTGATGACAAGGAAACGTTTGACAACTATGTGGAATCCGTTGAATCGAAGAATATGATCGACAATCCCATCGACGTGTCCTATGGCGACTCAATCTTGACGTTGTCCACCTGCTATTCTGATGCGGACAACTCTCGGTTTCTCGTCGTGGCCAGACGCCTGAGAGAGGGCGAAACAAAGGAAGCGCTGCTGCAAATCATCCAGGGCGAGGATGCGGCGGCGGAGGAAACCGCGCCTGCACAGGAATGATAGGTGGTTTTTTCGGATAGGTCTATGGCAGATCTGTTCGTTCACACCCCTGTCTTGTGCACGACCGCTGGCTTTTTGAAAAAAGCGGTACACCTGTGCAGAATAACCGGCAGTATGTCGGAAAAATGGAGTTTTGATATGAAAATACGTTACCCACAGATGAGTCTTGCTTTGTTGACGGCGGTGGTACTTGCCGGCGTAAGTGCATTTGGTGTTTATGCGGCACCAGAGGCGTCCACAGAACTGGAGACAACCGCCCCGCCATCAAGTGACGAAACGTTGTGGAAAGCTGAAATTTCAGATTATGATTCCAGCTTATCATTGGTACAATACGAAGAAGTGACCCCGACGGGTGAGAATCTCGCCGATTTGGCAGAGACAGCTCGCGAGACATTCGAACAAAAACAAGCCGCAGCCGTACTGGCGGCCTCTGATTCGGCCGGAAGCACCAACATGGGGGCTGCTCTTTCCATGGCGCCCAGCGTTTCTCCCGGCGAATTTGCCTTTACCACTTATGGCTATGGCCACTGTGTGGGACTCAGCCAGAATGGTGCGAACTACTATGCCACCTATGGCGGCTATGACTACCAGTCGATCTTGTTCCATTACTATCCCGGCACAACGCTCGTGCAGGAAGATGCCAGCGGCACGTTGACGGTTAATGGTGTAACAGGCAGTGTGTTGGATATCGTATCTCAGCTGGTATATAACGAGATGAGTTCGACGATGGCACCTGAGGCCATGAAGGCGCAAGCAGTCGCTGCCTATACATACATCCAGCACCAGGGCGGCAGCTGCAACGGTCTGATACTGAAAGCGAATCCGCCCCAAAATGTTATTGATGCCGTTTCTTCTGTGTTGGGGCAGGCACTGTATTATGATGGCAGCTATGCGCTAACGGTCTATGGGGCATCCAGCGGCGGTGCTACCGCCAGTTCCGGTGATATCTGGGGAACCCAGTATCCCTATCTGGTCAGCGTACCCTGCGAATACGATGCGCTGTATGATCCATACTATGGGGTAGTCACTTATATGTCTGTGGATGAAGTGCGCGCTCGGATCCAGAACGCCTATGGCGTGGTGCTTTCGGGGGATCCGTCCAACTGGATTCAATTGGAACTGGGCGACAGCGGCTATGTCCGCACAGTGAATATTGATGGACAAAAGCGGGTCAATGGCGATACTTTCAGCGGTGTGCTGGGGCTGGCAAGCGCACGGTTTGCCTATGTCTGCGGATGAGCAGACTTCTCAGTAGACTGTCTGTTGGCATAAAGCCGGTGCATTATGCATAAGCTGTGCATACAGTAAAAAGGATGCATACAACATAAGGATAGTTTTGGGCAGTAAGACCCAGAATTGATCCTTAACCATATGTGGAGGGATTTCCCATGGATTTTCGCAACCAGATTCGGAAAATGAGCGATGATGTCGGCAGAATGGCGCGGGAAGTGGCGGATACTTCCAAAAAGGCGGCCGCGCGGGCGAGAGTTCGGCGGATGATTCGTACCTGTCAGGATTCGCTGCATATGATTTATGAAGAGATCGGCGCACGATATTACGTGGAGAATCGGTGCAGTCCCGCACAGCAGTATGAGGGGCTGTTTCAGCAGGCGTCTGATCTGATTGAACAGATCGATGTTCTGAAGTCAGAGTTGGCGATGCTGGACAACGCTTCTATCTGCCCGGAATGCGGCGCAAAGCTCGGTGATTCGCAGAAATTCTGCCCAGAGTGTGGCACGAAGAATGCTGCCTATGGCAAAGCGCGGGCAGAAGCTGAGGCGGCAGAGGTGGCGAGACAAGCGGCAAAAGAGGCACAGCAGGCGGAACGAGCCGCTGCGCAGTCTGCCGATGATGTACCCGCCGCAGCATCGGTGGTAGATGTCGAAGTTGCTGCGGAATCGGATGCCACGGAATAAGACGGTATTTCTATTCAGTAGGCAGCCAGAACTGCTATATATCGCTATGTGCAGGCAGGGGACGACTGTTGCACAATGGCGAGTGGGTTGAAAGCAAAATTGATCGAATTGAAGCTGGTATACACGGACAGTGTGTACCAGCTTTTCTGTTTCCGCACGAAAAAACCACCTGCCGTCCCCTTTTTCGAAGGGAAGACAAGTGGTTTTTGTCAGATCCGGTTTTTAATTTCTCGGACAATGTCGCTCATGCGCACATCCAGTGCCGTGGAGATGCGGTAGAACGTCTCCAGCGTAGGCTTGCGCTCGCCGCGCTCAATGGCGCTCAGATGTGTTCTCCCGATGTCCGCAAGGCCGCTTAGGACTTCCTGGGAGATGCCTTTGGATTTGCGGAAATTGGGCGCGTGTCTATTAAGACTATTAAAACATAAAGGAGCAGCCAAATAAAGGGCTGCTCTTTTGTATATAGGAAGAAAAGAAATATGATTTATGCAGTGTTACTAAAATTAAGAAAAAAATTGATGCAATTTTTTACTTGACAAAGAAAGTTAGGCATGATATAATAATAAAGCTGTCGCAGGGGAGCGAAAGTTGAGGAAACGGGGAAAAGGGAAGACGAACGGGAGTTCGGATTATTCACAATTTGTTTACTTGACAAAGCGCTTAAGATGTGGT
>CASDUD010000090.1 GCA_949283725.1 uncultured Ruminococcus sp. | reverse complement strand
GCCCTAGTGCTTCTCGTTCTGCCTCATTGGGGCTGCGTTTGCCGTTTTGATAGTATTTTACCCCTTGAAAAAATTCTGTGGGACTATATTTGGATAGGTCGTGAAAAAGGCCCTGCCAGAAAATACCGGCTTTATGGCAGTGGCATATGACCTTATGACGGTGACGAGTGATGGTGCCAAGATGTCCCCAGAATGCGTGCCATTTCATAGGGGAAATGCACCTCCTTTTTGGGTATTGCCAACTGTTTTTGTGGCATTGCCTATATATAGTATAGTGTATTTCGGGGAAAAAGTCAACTCTATTACAAGGCATATGTATGAAAGTTTTGTTTCGCTCCGCTTTTGTTTTATTTAACGAAAAAACCGGTGGCATACTTCAAGGGCACTTGCTTTGCGGCGCATCTGACGCACAATCTCTGTGCGGTGTCGCCTTAAAAACTTTATCTTGCTGTTCTTGTAATTTTCGCAAAAATATGCTACAATAAAATGCAGAATAGCGACAGTGCCAGCCTACACCCGTGCTGGAATGAAATAAATAAGAGGAGAACGAAACATATGCTGCTTCGATTAACAGATATCAATAAAATGTATCACGGCAATACAGTGCTTTCTCATGTGTCCATGACGGTGGAGGATCACGACCGAATTGGACTGATCGGCGTGAATGGCTGTGGCAAGTCTACACTGCTGCGCATTCTCGCCGGGAGAGAACTGCCAGACCATTTTGTAGAGGGCGATGGAGAGGTGTCACTTTCTTCTAAGACCAGCGTGGGCTATCTGGAACAGATGGGCGGGCTGGACAGCGAGCGCACTGTGTGGGAAGAAATGCGCAGTGTGTTTCAATCACTGCTGGATACACAAAAACGCCTGCATGAGTTGGAAATGCAGATGCAGGCAGGCAACATGGCACCGGCAGAGGAGTATCATCGTCTGCAAACGTGGTTTGAGAACAATGATGGCTATCAGATAGATGTAAAAATTCGTACCGTTTTGCACGGTATGGGTTTCGGAGCGGAGACGTTCGACCGTGTGATCGCTGGGTTTAGCGGCGGAGAGAAGACACGGCTTGCTATCGCCAAGCTGCTGCTGGAAGCACCGAATCTGCTGATTTTGGACGAGCCTACCAATCACCTAGACTTCAAGACCGTGATGTGGCTGGAAGAATATCTGCATGATTACAAAGGCGCACTGCTGTTGGTCTCGCATGACCGCTATTTTCTCGATCGGCTTTGTACGAGTATCTGCGAAATTGAACGGGGCAGACTGACCCGGTATAAAGGCAATTATACGACATTTACCCAGTTGAAGGAGGCGGCCGTTGCCCGCCAGTGGAAAGAATATGAGATGCAGCAGAAAGAGATCGCGAAGCTGGAAGATTATGTCGCACGCAACCTCACCCGTGCCTCCACCGCCAAGAGTGCCCAGAGTCGGGTGAAACAGCTGGAAAAGATGGAGCGCATCGAAAAGCCGGTGACGGCGCAAAAGCAAGCAAGGGTGCAGTTCACATATGAAATCGAACCACCGGTAGAAGTGCTGAAGGTACAGGACATCGATATATCCGTGGGAGAGGGGGCAGCGCGAAAGACACTGCTGCCCCAGCTTTCCTTTGCGGTGCGCCGAGGCGAAAAATGGGGCGTCATCGGAGACAATGGCATTGGAAAATCCACCCTGCTGAAGATTTTGCAGGGGATGCTGCCTCACGAAGGCAAAGTACGCTGGACGAGCAACATCAAGATTTCCTACTTTGAGCAGGAGAGTACGAACCTTCATCCCACCAAAACGGTAATGCAGGAGATCCACGACCGTGTGCCCGGCTGGACAGATTTGGAGGTGCGTAAACTTCTAGGACAGGTGCGACTGACGGGTGACAATGTGTTCAAGCCGGTGGGGGTGCTCAGCGGTGGAGAGCGTGCGAAGGTCTGTTTTGCGGTGATGATGTTGGAGCATGGCAATGTGCTGATTTTGGATGAGCCGACCAATCATCTGGATATTGCCATGAAAGAAATCATCGAAGAGGCGATGCGGTCGTTTACAGGGACAATGCTCTTTGTCTCTCATGACCGGTATCTGCTGGACAAGGTGGCGGATCACATCCTAGAACTGCGGGCAGATGGGGCGAATACCTATGTGGGCGGCTTTTCCGCATGGTTAGACGCCCAGCAAAAGGCACAGGCGGCCGCAGCGGCAGAGTTGGTGCAGTCCGCTACCCAGAAGAAACCGGAAAAGGGTGCTGCTGAGAGGCCGGTATATCGTTCTAAAAAGCAGCGGGTACAGAAAGCCAAACTGCGTGCCGACTATCGGGCACTGGAAAAG
>CASDUD010000089.1 GCA_949283725.1 uncultured Ruminococcus sp. | reverse complement strand
AGCAGAAATTCATTTTCCGGCTCAGCGGCAATACTGTGTCTGCCAAAGCTGGAATCGGATTTTACAGTAAGATTGACCTGGGTATTGCAAAATATCATTTTGAAATTGGCGCTGGGGCAGAGAATTTCAAGTGGGAAATACCGGGGAGGGTCTGAATGCTGCAACTTAAATGTAATTCTGTAATCTCGATGAAATGGACAGAATCAGGGCAATACCGATGATTCAAATGGAAACGGCAAAGGAGGTCAAAAGCGTCCGTGCCTTTTTGGTGCGCAGATTGTTGAAGCTGAGCGACTGGGCAGTTCCAAAAGATATGGATCTCCTCTTTCACTTCCGGCTTTTATCGTCCGACTCTTCCGCATCGTCTACATTGGCAAGTACAATCTGATGAGGAATCAGGTTATAGCTTTGAAACACAAAGACGATGGAGTTATTCCGGTAGTAGTCTTAATCTGCGTCCTTATACGTTTTCGTAGAAACGCTATCGATCAGAAACACAATCTTTTCAACATGGTATTTGCCGGAGAAAACGAAACAAACAATCTTACGGGGGGTCAGGCATGGCTGGAACGAGAACTGGACGAAACAACAGCTGAAACGATGTTCCGTGAGTATGTTTCCACGGTTCAATATCAGTATGACCTTGATTTGATCACCTATATAAATGTCGAAGATGGCTGGCGCAATACGGATGTCAGGCACCGTACTTACCACGAACAGTGCAGATCCCGCTGCTAACAATGACAGCACATTATCCAGTCTCATCAGTACGAGAATGAGTGCGCTAAGCATCTGGTTTGAGATGCTGTCCGGCAAAGACGGTGAACTGATCTACGACCTTAGTTCGGGTCTGAAGAAAAGTTTTCATATCAAACATAAGAAGAATAGCTTGGGGGAGGAATCTTATCGAAGATTTCCTCTCCGTTTTATTGACATTCATATAAAATTGAGATTTTTAGCAGGAGAGATTGATATGATGGAAGAAAAATTTGAATCAAAGCCTGTCCCCCCAAGCGGTCATTGCCCTGAGCATCCCCACCATCATCAGTTCATTGGTCATGGTTTTGTACAATCTGGCAGATACTTATTTTGTGGGGATGCTGAACGATCCGATTCAGAATGCCGCCGTTACACTGGTTGCTCCGGTCATTTTGGCATTTAATGCGGTCAATAATCTGTTCGGCGTAGGCGCATCCAGCATTATGAGCCGTGCTTTGGGGACAAAGGACTTTGATACCGTCCGCAAAAGCTCGGCATTCGGTTTTTACTGTGCCTTTGCAGGCGGCGTACTTATGTCCATTCTCTGCACAGTATTTCAAAACCCGCTTTTGGCACTGTTGGGCGCAGACAGCACAACGCATGCGGCAACAAGGAACTATATGATATGGACGGTCAATTTTGGCGCAGTTCCTGCCATATTGAATGTTGTTCTGGCATAATATATGGTTCGTTCGGAAGGGGCGTCTGTCCACGCCAGCATCGGCACTATGAGTGGGTGCCTGCTGAATATCCTCCTTGACCCAATCCATTCATGGGCTGCCGACCCCATCATCTCGTAACTCATTAAGAGTAGCAGCGTCGCCGTCATGCTCCTATCTGCGTGTTCCTCAAGGAGAAGATTCGCGACCTGCTACGCACCATGAACCGCAGCCGGCTGGGGCTTTTGGGGATTATCCCAGCAAGCCTTTTGGGAATTGCTTCGCCCCTTTGCATGTACGGGACCATTCCCATTGCCTCCTCCTTTTCCCGCAGCGGTATGCGGGACGCGTTTATGATGTCTCGATTCTCCTCAACCCCCAGCTGATTATCTATTATAGTACGGCCTTAGGCGGCGTGGCGCTGACGGTGCGGATTGTCTCCTGCATTCTCTGCGGATCTTTGCTTACGCTGGATACACCGACCATTCTGGCCATCGATGGGCGCCGCTGCTCCGGCAAGATGACCCTTGCCAGTCGACTGCAACAGCATCTTGACTGCAACGTGGTGCACATGGACGAATTCTTTCTTCGCACGGCGCAGCGCACACTAGAACGCCTATCCCAACCCGGCGGCAATGTGGATTGGGAACGGTTTGCAGACGAAGTGCTGGCACCTTTGCAATCGGGCATTGTCTTTTCCTACCGTCCCTTTGACTGCCACACCATGGACTTCCTGCCGTCGGTTGCAGTACCGCAAAGGCGATAACCATTGTAGAAGGCAGCTACAGCTGTCACCCGATGCTGTGGGACGCCTACTGACTGTATGTGTTTCTTACAATTTCTCCCGAGAAGCAGCTGCTTCGGCGCAACGGCGAGGTACAGGCGGAGGTCTTTCAGCAGCGATGGATTCCTCTGAAGGAACGGTATTTTACGGCGTTTTCGATTCGGGAACGGTGTGAGATTGTGGTATGTTTGGATTGAAGTGTAGTGCAGTTTACTTCAGAGGATCGCATAGCGTTGGATTGGAGTGAAAAACAGGATGAAACCAATAAGAGTGTGGAAAATTTTCGTAGATGGGAGCGTTCAGCAGAATACCCAGCACCCAATAGCCAAAGATTTGCCGCAGTTGTATTTCAAAATAATACCAAATATATACAAATTCTCGCTGTAATAGGTCAAAAATCCCCTGTATTTGGGCACCTCGTGTTGTTTGGGGCATGTGGTAGAGATCTGTTGTTTGTTATTTTTTCTCTCTTTTAATAATATCATGAAATCACCGTTTTGGGGAAGTCACTTTTGGTATATAGGTTAAAACCTTTGGTTTATAACAGGGGTGATTGGAAGGTTTGGTTTGGCAAAATCTATTCTGCTAGAAGCAAGTGGCCAGAGGCAAGGAATAGGAAGCGCTTGCTTCTAACTTCTAATTTCTGCGAATTCTAGCTTCTAATCCTCTAACCTCTATCAGCATAAACCCCAAGGTATAAACCTACAAACAAATCCGCTATTCTCATCCTCCACAAATTGTGCTATCATAAAGATGGAGCGATTGTATGCAGCAGTTCTGTCTTGACTGCGCCGGGATAGATGGTTGTGGTATGGATATTGGTTCCCTCTGCAACGGCCTCCATTCGGAAGGAATCCAGCATGGCACGGACAAAATGCTTGGTGCCGCAGTAAACTGCGTTGCCTGGCACAGACCGCAGTCCGGCGCAGGAAGAAGTCACGATAATATGCCCGCTTTTCTGTGAGAGGAACGTCGGCAGAACGGCGGCAATAGTGTTTAGAACGCCCTTGATGTTGATATCTACCATATTCATCCAGTCCTGTATTTTCAATTCCGACAGATTACTGCCCGGCATAATACCGGCGTTTGCAAAAACGGCATCCACCCGCCCGAATTGCTCTTTCGCCAATTGTAACAATGCCTGCATGTCTGCCTGACAAGTGACATCCGATGGCAGGCAGGCCGCATGGTCGCCAATGGATTCGCATAGTTGCGCCAGCCGTTCTTTCCGCCGAGCGCTCAACACAACATATGCACCGTGGCGCGCCAATGTTTTTGATGTTTCTGCACCAATGCCGGAGGATGCGCCGGTGATGAGAACGACCTTGTTTTGAATGGGTTCCATATCATTTTCCTTTCCGCCGCCAGTGATAAGGCGGCTTTGCTTATGAGTTCCTTTCCCAAAACGCCGTTGCCCTGTCGATCCAGCCCTCCGCCAAAGTACCTTCTCCCAGACCAAATCCATGCTGTAAACCTTCAAACACCTCAATTTCTCCGTCGATGCCGTTTGCCTGAATGCGCTGGATATACCGTTCCATGGAGCGATAGGAGGCAATGCCATCGCTTGTACCAACGCAGGCGTAGGTGGGCGGTTCATTCCCGGTCACTTCTGACAAGCCGGTATATTGCATCACCACCGCCGCCGGCGCAGGATACGAAGCTTCTCCAAAGGCTGCCGTGCCATAGGCACCCAGCCATGCCGCCATGCGTGCGCCGGCAGATCCACCCCAGAGGGAGTAGTCTGTCATGTCGATTTCCAGTGCATCTGCATTTTCCTGGAGAAAGGCAATGGCTCTGGCCAAGTCCTCGCAGGCAGTTTCGACGCCGGGACGGTAGATCAGCGCAAAGGCATTGTAGCCACGTTCTGCCAATTCCATGGCCTGGGGAAAGCTGTCGTGCATGGCTGCCACATAGACAAATCCGCCGCCGGCGTTGAGGATGGCGGTTTTTGCGCCTGGATTACCTCGGAAGAAGAACAGACCGGTGTCCTCTTTCGCAGGGTCTGCGGCCTTTTCAGCGTCAGTGTAGATATCATAGAAAATAGTTTGGCCAGCGGCTGCCTGTGTTTTCAGCGTATTGACAATGGCCACGGTGCGCTCTGGGTTGACATTGTGATACCAGAGTAGAACATCTCCCAAATTCTGTAGCTCCAGTGCTGAATCCAGGTTCAAGTCCACTGGGAAAAGCAGCCGACCATAGTCGCCGAAGGCCGGATCCTGGATGACATCAGCGACCTTTGTGTTTAAAGTATAGGGTGTTATGGTTTCGGATTCCATGGCGTCCTCCGTTGGCGTTGGGATTGTAGTGATTGCGGTTGCGAGAGATGGGACAGTTGCAGTGGTTTGGGCGGAAGTTTCCGGCGTTTGTTCGCATCCTGGGAACAATAGAAGGGAGAGAGATGCCGTAAGTACTGTTATCCGTTTTATCAAAGTCATTGTGCCGCCTCCTTTCGGTTTTGCTGGATGTGCTATGTTTTTATTATAAAGGAAATGGCGGCGGATGAGAAGTCTCATTTGGTTTGTGGGTTTGTACCTTTGGGTTTATACTGGATGGCAAAACAGTTCACATGAAATATTGTCGCTCCTCCATAAAGAGTGGTTTTGGTAGAAAAGTTGGCAGAATGAAAGTGAATTTCGATACGATATTCATCTATCTAAGAACACCAGAATTGTTCGAGAATACGATGTAAACAGTTTGAAAGTTAAGAATGTTCATAGACACGTAATATAATTGACGTTAGCAAGATTTTGTGATATAATAAAAGAAAGCCCGAGAGGGCGGAACTTTGGCATATATTTTCGTGAGATTGGGTGAAAAAGCCGTGCGAATAAATGCCATAAGATCATAAAATGGAGTGTGATTTTTATGAGGTATGCATATACCCCGCATGGGGTCTGTTCCCGTCAAATCCAGGTGGAAGTAGAGGACGGGATTGTGAAGGAAGCAAAATTCATCGGCGGGTGCAATGGGAATACAAAGGGCATCTGTTCTTTGGTGCAGGGAATGCCGGTGGATGAGGTGATCCAGCGCTTGGAAAATATCAAGTGCGGTAGTCGTCCGACTTCTTGCCCGGATCAGCTGGCAAAAGCTTTAAAGGCGGCAAAGGAGGCGTAATGTTGCCTCTTATACCATAAATCTATAGGCGGCTATACATGGTGAAAAGACGATTTGTGGCTAGGGATTACTGGAAAATCTATACACTTGTAAACAAGTTCTAGAAACCACTATACGCAACAAAAAGCGACTTACTTATACAAGTAGGTCGCTTTTTTGGGTAGCACTGCAAAGGCGTGTTATTTTTTTCCGCTCTATGCAGTGCTCTTATAATTGGAACGAGGTATCTGATTTTCTGAGAGCGGAAATTGAAGCGTTTCATCAAGCTGTTCATCGCCGTGCAGTGTAATCAGAACGCACGTTTGTTCCCATTCGACTGTCCGGTTCGAAGCTGTTAGGCAGCAACCGTCATGTGCCACGGAAGTGTCCATCTGTTTCAGTACCGCGCCATCCGCTGTTTGTACAGTGATACGAAGCGGAGTGGGGCCAAAGGAAACGGGCTCTCCGTGCGTCTGCAAAATCGCTATATATTTTCCATCTGGTGAAAGTTCTTTCGCTATGTCCGTCGTATCATGTGCAAGGGTGCAAGAAAAGAACTGTATCAGCATTTGCAGACATATACCTATTAACAGGAATGTTGCGAGAATACGAAATATAACAGCTGACAGTATTTTCCTTAGATTTTTTCGACAGACCATCTCATCTCTCCGCACAGAGTTTCTGGTACAATTCAATGTATTTTTCCGCTGAAGTTTTCCAGCTATAGTCACATTTCATGGCACGACGCACCAGTGCATTCCACTTTCTTTTATCAGTAAACAGCGTGCAAGCACGCTCTACAGCATTGAGCATATCATAGGCATCGTATGTCTTAAAGGTAAAGCCATTGCCATGCTCACCGCCGGTATCAAAGACAGAATCCTACAGTCCGCCGGTTTCCCGGACAATGGGAATTGTACCATACCGCATGGCAACCATCTGCGCCAGACCGCATGGTTCATTTTGAGAGGGCATGAGGAACATATCGGCACCGGCATAAATGCGCCGTGCCAGATCGGGCACAAAGCCAAGTGTTACGTGTACCTGTTCCGGATAAGTCGCTTGCATTTCTTGAAAGAAATCCTCGTACAGCTTTTCACCGCTGCCTAATACCACGAATCGGCAGCCCAACTGGAGCATTTCCTGAAATGTCTGCTGAATCAGTTGAATGCCCTTATGCGCTACAAAGCGGGTGACTATACCAATCACAGGCCCATTACTGTCCGGTAGGGCACATTCTTCCAGAAGCGCCTTACGGCAATCTTTTTTGCCCGTCAGTTTTGCAGCAGAATAATTTTTTTTCAGCTGCGGATCTGTTTCAGGATCATAGCTTTGCACATCAATGCCATTCAGAATGCCAATAATGGGGTCACTGCGGCGCACCAATGCCCGGTCTAGACCATAGGAATACCATGGATCTAAAATCTCCTTGGCATAGGTAGGACTGACGGTGGTGATACAGCTTGCCGTCTCAAACGCCCCCTTCATCAGATTCACCATGCCATCAAATTCCAGCAGTCCTGTGTGATAGGTAGGAATCCCCATTAGTTCAGTGATGACTTCCTTGCCATAGATTCCCTGGTACTGTATGTTATGGATTGTGAAGATTGTTCGGATGTTGGCATATTCTTGGTGATATTTATAGAGGACTTCATAGAATACTGGAACCATTGCCGTTTGCCAGTCATTGCAGTGGAGAATGTCTGGATAAAATTCGATGGCTGGCAAAATTTCTAATACAGCACGGCTGAAGAAAACGAATCGTTCACAGTCGTCATAAAAGCCATACATACCATCCCGCATGAAGTAATAGGGGTTGTCCAGCAGATAGTATGTCACTTTGCCCACCTGGATGGTATAGATGCCGCAATACTGTTTGCGCCAGCCCACCTCTACGGTAATATCGGTGAGAAACGTCAGCTGATTGCGCACTTTGGGTTGAATGGATCGATACAGTGGCATAACCACACGACAGTCCATGTCCGCTTGTTGACAGATGGCAGCGGGAAGTGAGCCAGCAACATCGGCGAGTCCGCCAGATGCCGCAAAAGGCAGTGCTTCGCTTGCGGCAAATAAAACTTTCATGAAAAAACCTCCGGATTCACCCCGCAGGCACGGGGCTTCATTTTATTAATATCCATATGCGATAGGAAAATATAGTAGTGCTATGTCTCATATGGAGAAATCGCTTGTATGGGCGTGGAAACACCTGTACCGGACTGCACTTCGTTTGCACCAGGAAAAGACTTTTGTGTTGTGTAAAAGCCACTTTGTCAGCAGCACACACAGGGGAGATGTCTTAGAAACCTGGTCGTTCCGGTGCAGTCCGGTACAATAGAGGGGACACTATTTCCCCAAAACATCATTTACTTAGATCTTTGCCTTTTTGCCTAGGTACAGCGGATATTCTGAGGATCCAGTGAGGACACGGCCTTCTGAGATGGTCACGTTCTTATCGGCAACGATGGCATCGATATTGCATCCATCGCCGATTTCGGTGCCCTGCATCAGTACACAGTTGCGCACCACAGCGCCTTTTCCAATCTTTACGCCTCGGAAGAGAACGCAATTTTCCACGGTACCCTCGATCATACAGCCATCAGCAATCAGTGCATTTTTCACCTTTGCTTCCAGACCATAGCGTACCGGCGCATTGTCGCCAACCTTTGTGTAGATGGGGGCTTCAGGATTGAAAATGCTGTTGCGGATGTCGGTGTTGAGCAACTCCATATTGGCTTTATAGTATGCCTCTAGGCTGTCAATCTTATAGAAGCTGCCCTTATGTTCATAAGCCTTGAATACAAATTCATCCTTCCGTGCCTGAAGCAGATCCCGAACCAAGCTCTTCTGGTTTTTGCTGATGGCTTCCAGCACGATCTGTTTCAGGAAGTCGGTTGTCATGATGAACATATCGAGACTGATATTGCACTCACCAGAAAGCATAGGATTAATAAGTACTTCCTTGATGGTATTTTCCGAATCGATCTGCAAAATGCAGCCGTTCGTGCTCTTATCCCGACGATAAATGCCTTTTGCATAGACAACGGTGATGTCTGCGTCGCTTTCTTTATGTTGTGCCAGCGCATCGGAAAAGTCGATGGATGTAACCACATCGCTGTTGGCGAGTATGACAAATTCTGCCTTTGTATGTTCCACAAAACTCCAGATATTACTCAGTGCTTCCAGTCGTCCCTGATAGGTGCCGCCGCCTAAATGACTGAATGGAGGAAGAAGATGCAAACCACCTTTTTTTCGGGCAAGATCCCATTCTCTACCGGAGCCGAGATGATCCAGCAACGAGCCATAGTTGGATTTGGTGATGACGCCCACTTCTGTAATGCCAGAATTGACCATATTGGATAGGGGAAAGTCCACCAGACGATATCGACCGCCATAGGGAATAGAACCCATTGTGCGCAGCTTTGTTAGATCGATCACTGCGGAATCGTTGATACTTGCAAAGATTAACCCTAATACATTTTGATTGATACTCATGCCAGCCACCGCCTTTATAGATTTTCGGAAATAATTTCTTTCGGAAGGACGCGCTTCCCGGAGGAAACGGTGATGTTATGTCCCAGCACGGCAATACCCCAGTCCTCTCGGTTGGGTACCGACTCCGGATTCATGCCGATGACAGCATCCGATTCTACGACACAGTTTTCTCCGATGATGGCGTATTCTACGACCGCATTTTTCTTGATGACTGCGCCTGGCATGATGATGCTGTACTTGACCGATGCGCCCTCCTCGATGGTGACACCCGAGGAGATGATGGAAAAGTCTACAATACCATCTACCATGCTGCCTTCTGTAATCATCGAGTTTTCGACATGTGCATTTTCGCCGATATGCTGCGGCGGCATATTGTTGTGGCGGGAATATACCTTCCAGTTCGGGTCATAGAGGTTCAGTGGTACACTCGGACTGAGCAGATCCATATTGGCCTCCCAGAGACTGTCGAGCGTGCCGACATCCTTCCAATAACCTTCGAATTCATAGGCAAACAGTCGTTCATTATTCTCGAGCATAGCGGGGATGATATCCTTACCGAAGTCCTTCGAGCCGGTATTGGCATTTTCATTTTCGATCAGATATTTTTTCAACTTCTCCCAGGTAAACACATAAATGCCCATCGAAGCGAGCGTTGACTTCGGTTCCTTGGGTTTTTCTGTAAAGTCTACCACGCGACCCTCTTCGTCGCAGGTCATGATACCGAACCGAGAAGCTTCCGAGCGTGGCACATCAATAACAGCGATGGTACTGTCCGCTTCATTCTGAATATGGTACTCCAGCATTTTGGAGTAGTCCATCTTATAGATATGGTCGCCACCGAGGACAATAACATATTCTGGGTCATAGCGTTCGATGAACGCCATATTCTGATAAATGGCATTGGCAGTACCCTCATACCAGGAGGCGCCCGCAGCAGTCTGATATGGTGGCAACACGTGTACTCCACCGTGCATTTTGTCTAGATCCCATGGCTGGCCATTGCCGATGTACTCGTTCAGCACAAGCGGCTGATACTGGGTGAGCACGCCCACGGTGTCAATGCCAGAGTTGATACAATTTGAGAGGGGAAAGTCGATGAATCGATTTTTTCCGCCATAGGGAATGGCGGGCTTTGCCACTTTTTGTGTTAGGGCGTACAGACGGCTGCCTTGGCCGCCAGCCAGCAGCATAGCGACACATTTCTTTTTGATTTTCATATTGCTCCTCCTAAAAAATTTCTAGATAATATATAAAATAGAAAAATGGAAAACAACAACTAAAAACGGGGCGATATATTCGCCGTTTCATATACGGCATTTATGGCGGCAGGCAGTCTACCGCCTATCTGCCAATTTTTTTACGATTCAACCGATTCTTTTTTTACTTTTTCAGAACGACGGGGCGTTTTGGATGCACCGGCAGTCGTTTTGCGGGTTCTAGCGGGTGTTTTTACAGTTGATTTCCGAGATGTGCGCTTTTTTACAGGATTATACTTCAGATACATCACTGAAAGCGGTGCCAACGTCATCGAGATGGATTGCTCCATGCCGTGCATGGGTACCGGCTTGGATGTAAACTTCTTTTCCGTCACGCCTGTGCCGCCATAAACTTCTGCATCGGTGTGGAACACCACCTGATAGCGACCTTCCTTCGGCACGCCAATTCGATATTCGTTTCGTTGGACGGGGCAGAAGTTGCATACAACGATCAATTCGCCGCCTTCGTCGTCAATTCGGCGAAAGGCGATAACACTTTGTTGATAATCATCATGGGAGATCCAGCTGAAGCCCTGCCAGGAGTCATCATCCTGCCAGAGAGGTGGGTTGTCCAGATAGAATCGATTGAGATCTTTTGAGAACTGTTCCATCTGCTGGTGGGCAGGTTCTTCTAACAACTCCCAGTCAAGCTGGGTCTGATAATTCCATTCATTTCGCTGGGCAAATTCTTGTCCCATAAAGAGCAGCTTTTTGCCGGGATGCGCCATCATATAGCCGAGGACCGCGCGGTACGAAGCAAATTTTTCCGCATCTGTCTGACCACTCATTTTTTGGAGCATTGAGCATTTTCCATAGACGATCTCATCATGGGAGATTGGTAGAATATAATTTTCTGAGAAACAATAGAAGAAGGAAAATGTGAGTTTATCATGATTGAATGCACGATAGATGGGGTCAAGGGAGATATAGCTGAGCATATCGTTCATCCAGCCCATATTCCACTTAAAGTTAAAGCCCAGTCCGCCGATATCGGTGGGTTTTGTTACAAGCGGCCATGCCGTAGATTCTTCTGCGATCATCAATATATCAGGATTGCGAGAGAATGCCGCTTCGTTGAGTTGGCGCAGGAAATCGACAGCTTCCAGGTTTTCATGGCCACCGTAGATATTTGGCCGCCACTCGCCATCTCTCCGGTCATAGTCTAGATAGAGCATGGATGCCACTGCATCGACCCGCAGACCATCGAGATGGAAATCTTCCAACCAGCAGCAGGCGCTCGAAATCAGGAAGGAACATACCTCACCTTTTCCGTAATCAAACACTCTGGTTCCCCAGGCTTTATGTTCCATTTTCAGCGGGTCAGCGTATTCATAACAATATGAACCGTCAAATTCGCACAGTCCCATTGGATCCTTTGGAAAATGCGCTGGTACCCAGTCGAGAATGACGCCGATACCTGCCTGGTGAAACATATCGATCATCCTACGAAAATCATCCGGCGTTCCGTGCCGGGAGGTAGGCGCAAAATAGCCCGTTACCTGATAGCCCCATGAGCCATCAAAGGGGTATTCCGTCAGCGGCATGAACTCGATATGGGTATAGGACATCTCTTTTAAATAAGGTATAATCTCCTCTGCAAAGCCGATATAACTTGGAAATTTTTCCGAATCCTTGTGTTTCCATGAAGAGATATTGACCTCATAGATGTTCATTGGACTCTTATAGGGTGTATGCTTTTTCTTTTCGGCATACCACGCCTGATCCTGCCATGTATAGGTGCTTTCATACAGTTTAGAGGCCGTACCGGGACGGCGTTCATAGTGTGCTGCATAGGGGTCGGCCTTGTCGAGAATGTGACCGTCCTCTGTTTCGATGCTGTATTTATAACTGTCAAACGGCTTTAGGCGTGGGATCACAACCTCCCACACCGTATCCGCAACTTGTTGCATGGGATGGCAGGTACGATCCCAGTTATTGAACGAGCCAATTACCGAGACGCTCTTAGCTTTAGGTGCCCAGACTCGGAAGCGGCAAAACTGTCCTCTACCCCGTCGGAACAGGTGTGCACCAAAAAATTTATGTGCTTCATAATATTTCCCCTGATGAAAAAGGTAGAGAGGAAAGTCATATTCGTTGGATTTCTGCGTTGAAAGCATACCATACCCTCCTTTAGTTTTCTATTCATATTTTAACATAAATGAAAACACAATGCAAGTTATTTTTTATGTATACTATA
>CASDUD010000088.1 GCA_949283725.1 uncultured Ruminococcus sp. | reverse complement strand
AGTACCGTTATTTTTGGCAAAAAGGCATCCCTGTGGATGTGGTGGACAGTACCTATGCGTTCAGCGGCTATCGTCTGGTGATCACCCCGATGCTCTACCTGTTCCGAGCCGGCATTCAAGAAAAGCTACGTGCGTTTGTGCGGGCGGGGGGGACGCTCGTGACCACGTGTTTCACGGGCGTAGTCGATGCCAATGATTTGTGTTTTTTGGGGGAAGATACACCGGAGAAGCTCAGTGATGTGCTGGGGCTTTGGGTGGAGGAGATCGACAGTCTCTATGATGGTGAGCGGAATCATATGACTTGGCAAGGGGAAACCTATCCGCTGCGGCAGTTGTGCGAGGTGGTGCATCCGACCACGTGTGAGGTATTGGCGCAATATGCATCGGATTTCTATGCAGGTATGCCGGCGCTGACCCGCAACGCGTTTGGCCAGGGGCAGGCGTACCGGGTCTGCGCTATGGCAGACGAGGCATTTTATGCGGCATTCTATGAGCAGTTGGCGCAGCAGCTGCGGCTGGCACGCGCCATGGTTACGGATGTGCCCAAAGGCGTCAGTGTGACTTGGCGGCAGCAGGGCACAGAAAAGCGGATCTTTGTCCAGAATTTTCTGGAACAGCCGGCTTCGCTGACGCTGGATCAGTCCTATCGAGATTTGCTGACAGGGGAGATCTGCATGGGGTATTTGTCGGTAGCGGGATATGGTTTTCGGGTGTTGACACCCGTTGCAAACGCGTGAAGCTATTGGCACCATCGCACAAAGACTACATTTTGGTTTTGTACGGTGTCACCTATTATTTTTAGGAGGAAATGCAAATGGATATCACAAAAATATTGGCAGAAATGACGCTGGAGGAGAAGGCAGGGCTTTGCTCCGGCGGAGACTTTTGGCATACAAAGGGGGTGCCGCGGCTGGGTATACCGCCCATGATGATGAGCGACGGGCCGCATGGCCTGCGTAAGCAGGAGGAAGCGGGTGATCATATGGGTGTCAACGACAGCATCGAAGCGGTCTGTTTTCCGGCGGGCTGTGCCACAGCTGCCTCCTTTGACTGCGACTTGGTGGAACAGATGGGGCGTATCCTGGGGCAGGAGTGTCAGGCAGAAGATATTGGCGTGCTGCTTGGACCGGCGGTGAATATCAAGCGTTCACCCCTGTGCGGTCGGAATTTTGAGTACTATTCGGAGGATCCCCTTGTGGCGGGCGAAATGGCTGCCAGCTTTATTCGTGGTGTCCAGAGCCAGCAGGTGGGTACAAGTCTGAAGCACTTCTATGCCAACAACCAGGAGCATCGTCGAATGAGCACCTCCGCCCAGATGGATGCACGCACGGCGCGGGAAATTTATCTGCCTGCCTTCGAAAAGGCGGTACAGGAGGCCAAACCGTGGACAGTGATGTGTGCGTATAATAAAATCAATGGCGTATACGCCGCCGAAAACCGCACAGCACTTACGGATATTCTCCGAAGTGAATGGGGTTTTGATGGTTATGTGGTCAGCGACTGGGGCGCTGTGAACGACCGGGTGCCCGACCTGGAAGCGGGGATGGATCTGGAGATGCCCTCCTCTTTTGGGATGCGAGACGCAGAGATCGTGGAGGCGGTGCGCAGCGGCAGGCTGTCCGAAGAAGCGCTGGATACGGCGGTGCGGCGGATCTTGACCATTGTGGATCGCTATATGGCGGGCAGACAGCCCGATACAGTTTTTGATCGGGACGCTGACCATGAAAGCGCAAGGGACATCGCCGCCCAGTGCATGGTGCTTTTGAAAAATGAAGCGCAGATACTCCCGCTGGATCGAACGGTTCCCGTGGCGTTCATTGGGGCTTTTGCCGAAAAACCCCGCTTTCAGGGTGGCGGCAGCTCCCATATTCATGCCCACAAGGTGGAATCGGCACTGGAGATGGCGCAAGCAGCGGGCTATCCGGTGCGATATGCCAAGGGCTATGAAACACAGGACGATGTTGTACGCGAAGCGATGATCCAGGAGGCAGTCGAGGCAGCAAAGGCGGCAGAGGTCGCAGTTGTTTTCGCCGGCCTACCGGATACTTTTGAGTCAGAAGGCTATGACCGCACCCATATGCGGATGCCGGCGTGCCAAAATGCGCTGATCGAAGCGGTGGCGGCGGCGAATCCCCGTACAGTGGTGGTGCTTCACGGGGGCGCGCCCATGGAAATGCCCTGGATCGATCGGGTACAGGGCTTGCTGATGGCCTATCTGGGCGGTCAGGCCGTTGGCGGTGCAACGGTGCAAATTTTGTATGGCGATGTGAACCCCAGCGGCCATCTGGCAGAGACATTTCCCCGTCGGCTAGAGGACAACCCTTCTTATCTGTCATTCCCGGGGGAGGGTGATGTGTCCGCATATCGGGAGGGCATCTATGTGGGCTACCGTTACTATCAGAAAAAGAAAATACCTGTGCTGTTTCCATTTGGGCATGGATTGAGCTATACCACATTTTCCATGGACAAACTGCGCACGGATAAGTCCGCGTATCAGGCGGGTGAATGTGTAACTGTGACGGTGGATGTGACCAACATTGGCGACCGGGCGGGCAAGGAAGTAGTACAGCTCTATGTGTTGCCCCAGACGCAGAGCGATCAGGTACAGCGGCCAGTATCAGAACTGCGGGCATTCACGAAGATCGCATTGGCACCCGGCGAGACAAAGACGGCGACATTCTCACTTCCTGCTCGTGCTTTTTCCTATTACAGTCAGCAGAAGGGACGCTTTGTTGTGGCCAGCGGCAGCTACACGCTGGCGTGCGGAGACTCCTGCGAGCATCTAATGGCAGAGACATCGGTGGAGATGGCAGGTGAAACGATGCAGCCGGAACAGGTGACGCTGGACACGACCTTTGGGGATCTGCTTGCCATTCCAGGGGCACGGGAACTTGTGACACCCTATCTGTCGCTGATGGCGGATGATTCTGAAGCCGATGCGATGGGAGAGAGTACAGCCGGCATGATGGAGGCGATGATCCGTTATATGCCGCTGCGTAATCTGCTGGCATTCACTGGTGGCAAGGTGACTGCCGAACAGTGTCAGGTACTGCTTGAGTCCATCCGCGCACTGTGTGGATGATGGATCGTCATTTAATTGGATAGATTTTTTAGGATCTGTCTTTACAAGAGACACGAGCCAAT
>CASDUD010000087.1 GCA_949283725.1 uncultured Ruminococcus sp. | reverse complement strand
TGTATAAAATTTGCATCATTGAGGACGACCAAACGCTTCGCGAAGAACTGGCATGTCTTTTAAAAAATGCTGGTTATGAGACTGTCTGTCTCACGGACTTTCACGATATCACTGGGCAACTTGTGTCTACGGAAGCGGATCTGATACTCCTTGACATCACCCTGCCAGAGGAAAATGGCGAGATGATTTTAAAAAAGTTTCGGAAACAGTGTGACACCCCGATTATTATGCTTACCAGCCGCACCAGCGAATGGGACGAAGTGCTATCTATGAGTTATGGCGCAGACGACTATGTTACAAAGCCCTATCATCCCACCATTTTGCTCCTGCGCATTTCGGCGGTACTCAAACGCAGCACCAACACTCCAGTGCGACAAAGCTATCACGGCGCAGTCGTAAACATGGGCAAAGGCACCATTACACGAAACGGCAGGGAAATCGTCCTCACAAAGAACGAAATGCTCATCTTTCAGCTGTTGCTCGACCACCAGGGGGAAATCGTCACACGGGATGCACTTATTACGGCGCTGTGGGACAACAGCGAATTTATCGGCGACAACACGCTCTCAGTCAATGTCAGCCGCCTGCGGGGAAAACTGGCAGAGTTGGAACTGCCGGATGCCATTGAAACCAGAAAGAAACAGGGGTATATACTCAAATGAAATGTACACAGTATCTCAAAGATCGTCTGCCTGCATATATTTTATATGCCACAGCATATCTTTTCAGCCTAATATTTTTCGCCGCTTTTCACATTGCGGTACAGCCCATCGTCATCATTCTGACAATTTTCACTCTTGCGCTCCTTGCCGCCGAAGGATGGAACTTCTTTCGAAAAAAAACGTATTACGACAAGCTTACCGATTGTATGGAACAGTTGGATCAGAAATATCTGATTCAGGAAATGCTCGAGTGCCCTGCGTTTTATGATGGAAAAATTCTCTATGATACGCTGTATCAAGCAAATAAGTCCATGTATGAACAAGTGGGAAACTACCGTCGGGAAACGGCAGCATTTCAGGAATATATTGAACTCTGGGTACATGAGGTCAAGCTGCCGCTGGCCGCCATGCAGCTGATGTGCCGAGACGAACCCACGAGTAAATACGCTGGACAGATTCGGCGGATGGACGCCTGCGTGGAAAATGTCTTATATTACGCCCGCAGCCGCAATGCTGAGAAGGACTATATCATCCAGCCAGTTACACTGGCAGACGCATTCCGAGAAGCGGCAATGAAAAACCGGGAAATCCTTTTGGAACGCGGTATCACCCTATCTGCTGAGAAACTGGACGTAACAGTTATGACCGATGGCAAGTGGCTCTGTTATATCTTCGGACAGCTACTTTCCAATAGCGTCAAATACATCTCGCCCGAACGCAAGCCAGAAATTCATGTGTATGCAAAGGATTTTTCGGACAGAACGATGCTGCATTTCCGAGATAATGG
The DNA here is from genome assembly GCA_949283725.1 of uncultured Ruminococcus sp. GTDB lineage: Bacteria > Bacillota > Clostridia > Oscillospirales > Ruminococcaceae > Ruminococcus_C. The sequence goes on along the minus strand of CASDUD010000087.1, from coordinate 414 downwards.
CATTGGCATTCCGGCAAAGGATCTGCCGCTCATTTTTGAAAAATCCTTTACTGGCGAAAATGGACGTATCGGCGCAAAGTCTACGGGCATGGGATTATACATCGTAAAAAATCTTTGCGAAAAACTGGGGCATAAAATTGAGGTGCAGTCCCAGCAGGGCGTATACACCGAAATCATTCTGACCTTTGGCAAGCATGATTATTACCGGATGTAGCAAGCACCAGGGAACGTGACAAAATTGTAAGATACGGTAAGATGAAAACAGCGACAGCCGCTTTAGAATCTGATATGATAAAGGCAGAAAGGAGCTGTTATCATGGAATTATTACAAATACAGCATATCGAAAAATATTATGGGAGTAAATCCATGCTCACAAAGGCCATTGATGACATTTCGTTTTCAGTATACCCTGG
>CASDUD010000086.1 GCA_949283725.1 uncultured Ruminococcus sp. | reverse complement strand
ATCACAAAGAGCGCCTGACGACTTTGTGCGGTATTGCCTTATCCATCCATGGCACCTGTTCAGCATTTTTCATACGCATCTTTTTGTTAGGAGGCATTTCCCATGGGCGGTTTTTTCCGCAGCAAAAAATTTCGCATCATCTTATGTATCATCGCACTGCTCATTGGTGTGATGCTCTATGCGGTGACCCAGCGAGGGTACACGTTGCCCACAACTGGCGTCATCGGCACCGTTTTGAAGCCTGTCCGTGCCGTCTCCAATCAGATTTCCAGTGCTGTGCAAGACACGCTTCAGGTATTTACGCGAGCCCAGTCGTATCAGACGGAAAACGAACAGTTACGCCAGCGGGTCGCAGAACTGGAAAATCAACTGGTGGACTATCACAAGACCCAACAAGAGCTTGCCGATTTAGAGGGATTTATGGGTGTGAAGGAGGATCACGAGGACTATGTGCTCTCCGATCCCTGCACCATCATCGGCTATGTCGAAAATGATCCCTTTCACGGATTTTATATTGACAAGGGCAGTCGGGATGGTATCGCGGTCTATGACCCTGTCGTCACGGCAGAAGGGCTTGTTGGCATTATTTCCGAAATTTCCGAGACATATGCCACAGTAGAAACCATCTGCTCACCGGAACTTTCCATTGGTGCCGAAGCCTCCAACAAATCAGAATCCGGCATTGTAGAGGGAGAAGTAGCGCTTTCTGCCGACTATCTCTGCCGAATGATCTACTTAGAAAAGGATACAACACTGGAGGCGGGCGACTTGATTACGACTTCCAATTCCGTTGGTATTTTCCCCCAGGGCTATCTCATCGGATCAGTACAGTCCATTGAGCCGATGGAAAGCGGGCTGAGTTATTACGCCGTCATTCGCCCTTCGGTCGATTTGGAAAATCTGACGAATGTAATTGTCATCACCGATTTTGCCGGAAAGGAGCAGCAAGATGCGGCCGATTAAACGAACGCTCCCTCTTCACCGCAAAAAGAAAAACCCCGTGATGCAGAATTGCATCCGCTGGGGGCTCTACATCGTCTGCATTTTCCTCGCCTTTCTCTTTTCTACCAGCGGCAGCTTTCTCAAGCCGATTTTGCTGCTGCCAATTTTGCTGTCCATCTGCTCTGTCTCCCGCCCAGTCACAGCTGCGCTTGTTGGGATCGTCGGCGGCTTTCTGATGGATATGACTGGCGGTACACTCTTGGGGTATCATGCCATCTTTCTCTTTTTGATTGGCATGGCGACCGCTATTTTATATGACAGATTTTTTCAGCAGCGATTCTGGAATCTACTCTTTTTCACGGCAGTCACATCCCTGCTTGTCACTGGGCTGGACTTTCTATTTCAATATGGGATCTGGGGTTATGAAAATCTTTCGGTACTCTACGTGCGTCACACACTACCCTGCGCCGGTTACACAACATTCAGCAGTATCGCGATATATCCGATATTTTATCTCATCCATAAGTACTTTTTGCCTATTCGGAAACGCACCATTGAAAAAAAGCTGAAACCAATGGAAGAAACGGAGACATAAGCGCTGGACTGACTGTGATGCTGAAAACACCGCCATACAAAACGTGTACATCCGATACGTGCATCTACACCTATGCCCCAGAAAGGAGTTCTGTCCCTATGAAACGTACCCCATCCAGCTATGTGAAACTCACACTCGCTAGTATGCTTGTACTCGTCTCCTGCTGCTTGTGCGCCTGGCGGCTGATGAAAATTCAAATTGTCGAAAGCGATGTGTATACAGCACAACGCATTTCCACACAGACATATGCTCAGACCATCAGTGCCACACGGGGAGAGATCGTGGATGCCAGTGGCGACCCCATCATTGAAAACAAGGTCGGCTATAATGTCATCATCGAACCAGATACCTTCCCAGAAGATAACCGTGAAGGCAACCGGGTTCTGCTCTCTCTGGTGGAGATTTTGGATGAAAATCAGATGGAGTGGACAACCTCTCTGCCCATCTCAGAAAGCCAGCCCTATGCCTTTACTAGCGATGAAGAGGCTGTGGAAAAGCTCAAGGAAAATCTGAATCTGAATGTATATGCCACGGCGGAAAACTGCATGGATGAATTAAAGTCGCTTTATGAAATCGATGACACCTATACCGAAGCGCAGCAGTACACACTGGCAAGCATTCGCTATGAAATGCAGTTGCGGGAATTTTCCCTGAGCAACCGTTTTACACTGGCAGAAGATGTAACACTGAAAACGGTGACGGAACTGAAGGAGCGCAGTGTGACAATGCCTGGTATGAACATTGTTGAAGAAGCCATTCGCTCTGTAGCACAAGGCGATATCGTGCCGCATGAGATCGGCACCGTTGGTCCAATCTATGCAGAGGAATATGCATCCTTAAAGGAGGAAGGCTATGACCTCGACGATACAGTCGGCAAAAGCGGAATCGAACGTGCGCTTGAAAGCACCCTCCGAGGAACAGATGGCATCAAAGAGATCACAGTAGAAAACGGGCAGGTTGTCTCCTCGGAAATCACTACACCGGTAGAAGCAGGCAATACTGTCCAGCTAACCATTCACAGCGACTTCCAACGGGAACTTCAATCCATCCTAGATGGATTCATTGAAAATTTTGACACCCTGCGCAATGCGAATACCGAAGAACTCGGTCTAGGAGAAGTAGAGTGCGGCGCAATTGTGGTGTTGGATGCCAAAAATGGCGGTGTACTGGGCATGGTCACAGCACCCACGTATAATCTTGAAGATTATGAGACGGACTATGAAGCCATTCTAAATGCAGATAACACACCGCTGGTCAACCGTGCCACTGATGGTCTATATCGGCCTGGTTCTACGTTCAAACCCATCACAGCAACAGCCGGTCTGAACGAAGGCATCATCACAGGCAATTCTACCTATTATTGCAGCCAAAACTATATGTTCCGGGAACAGGAATATCACTGCACTGGCTTTCACGGTGATATTTCCATCACCCGAGCTTTGCAGGTTTCCTGCAATATCTTCTTCTATAAGTTATCAGAAGAACTGACCATTGATCGAATCTCCGAGTATGCTACCCTGTTCGGGCTGGGTCAGTCCACTGGGCTGGAAACGGGTGATGCGGCTGGACACCTCTCCAACCAGGAGACGTTCGCCGACCTCGGCGTAGACTGGACCATCGGGCAGGTACTTCAAAGTGCTATCGGCCAAGGCGAATGGGCGGTGACACCGCTGCAAATGGCAAGTGTGGCGTGTACTATTGCCAACAACGGTACACGCTATGAAACACACCTCGTCGACAGCATCTGGGACTATAACCACACCACCTGTCTGGAAGAGATCGAACCCGTGGTAGCAGAACAAATTGCACCCATCAATGATTCTGTGTTCCAATATGTGGAGAATGGTATGATCGCTGCCTCCACCAACAACTATCCCGCCCGCTATTCCCTCGCGGATTTCGGGTTTGATGTGGCTGTAAAGACAGGCACACCCCAGGTCAGCGGTCGGGTACAGGATTCCTTCTTCATCGGATATGCGCCTACGGATGATCCGGAAATCGCCTTTGCTGGCGTCATTGAGGGCGGTGAATATTCCCGCTATATGATTCGCTCCATCATTCAGGCATACCAGAAAACCATAAAGGGAGAAGATGTGACAGTCGAAAAAGTGGGTGCCACCACTGCTTCCACTGAGACAACCAGCACCAGCAGTGTCACCCAAACTACCTATACAACTGCTGTAACACGTGAGACGGAATGATCGGCTGCTTTTTCGTCATATTGTATAAAGATCATCGTGGGAAGCACCATATATTTCACAATTTTATTTTTGCCTTCGACAAAGGCTTTGACAAATCGTTTTTTTGTGGTATAATAATGATATGGATTGTTTTTATTGATATCCATATTATAGCAATGAGATTTTTAAGGCGATACCGCACAAAAATTGTGCGACAGACGCGCCGTCGATTTTTTCGGCAGATGAAAAAATCGGAGTGAATACTTTTCGTATTCACAAGCATTTTTGTGAAATATGACGGAAAAAGCGCAAGCAGATGGCGTGCAAAGCCGTCAGGCATTCTTTGTGTGATGTTGCCTTAAGCATACATAGAGATAACAGAACGTTCTCCATAAAAGATATGCAGATGTTTTTATGGGAACACGTGCTAAGGCGACGCGTAGGCGACACCGCACAAAATTTTGCACAGTAGAAAGGAATGATTTTTCTTATGACAATCGCCTTAATTGCACACGATGCAAAAAAAGAACTGATGGTACAATTCTGCATTGCCTACTGTGGCATCTTGTCCCGGCATAACCTATGTGCAACTGGAACAACCGGGAAACAGGTGGCTGAGGCGACAGGACTTCGGATTCAACGATATCTGAGTGGTTCACAGGGTGGCGATCAGCAAATTGCCGCACGTATTTCCTGCAACGAAATTGATGTGTTGCTTTTCTTCCGAGATCCCATCAACCGCAAGGCCTCGGAACCGAACGAAATGAACTTGCTTCGGCTTTGTGATGTACACAATGTTCCGGTTGCAACCAATATCGCAACGGCAGAAGCACTCATCATGGCACTGGAACGAGGCGATTTAGATTGGCGTGAGATTGGCAATCCGTCTATCTGACGCGCTTTGGTGCGTTCCCTGTACACGATTTATTTCTCCCCTTTTTCTGGAAAGGGGAAATTTTTTGCAATTCCGTTCGCACCCGGCTGCGTTCCCTAAAAATGCGGCCCTTGCGGACAAAGGAGGCTTTTTCGCAATGGCTATCAAAATTACTCGTCCACAGGGCACAGAAGATGTGACCCCTAAGCAAATCTATAAGTGGCATACGGTCGAACATATGGCCAGAGACACAGCAGAGGCATTTGGATTTCATGAAATCCGCATTCCTACATTTGAAAGCACCGAGCTTTTCTTGCGATCTGTCGGAGAAACAACTGATGTCGTACAAAAAGAAATGTACACCGTCAAGGCAAAGGAGACAGAATTCACGCTGCGTCCAGAAGGTACTGCCGGTACCATTCGCTCGATGTTGCAGAACGGAATGCTCAATGATGCACTCCCTCAGAAGGCGTTCTATATCCTGTCCTGTTTCCGTCACGAACGCCCTCAAGCAGGACGCCTTCGGGAATTCCACCAGTTCGGTGTGGAAATGGCCGGCAGTCCGGGACCAGCATCGGATGCAGAAATTATCTCGCTGGCAAAAGCCATTCTTGACCGTGCCGGGCTGAAGAATATTGCACTCTATATCAACTCCATCGGCTGTCCAACGTGCCGCACTGCGTATCACAAAGCACTGAAGGCATACTTTATGCCGCACAAAGAGGAACTGTGCGACACCTGTCTGACACGGCTGGAAAAGAATCCAATGCGTATTTTGGACTGCAAAAGCCCTGTCTGCGGAGAGATCGCCAAGGATGCTCCGATCATCCTTAACTATCTTTGTGAAGATTGCCAACAGCATTTTCAGCAGCTCCAGACATATCTGCGTGCGATGAATATCGAATTCACCATCAATCCAAAGATCGTACGAGGACTGGACTATTACACCAAGACTGTATTTGAATTTGTCACTACGGATATCGGTGCGCAGGGCACTGTCTGCGGCGGCGGCCGGTATGACGGGCTGATCGAACAAATGGGCGGAAAGCCCACACCGGCAATGGGCTTTGCCATGGGGCTGGAACGGCTGATTATGACAATGGAACGCCAAGGCTGTGCTTTTGAGGAACCAACGACGTGTGATTTGTACATTGCGCCGATGGATGCAGCGGCGATGTCAACAGCGATGCAGCTCGGTCAGACACTACGCGCTTCCGGCTATCAGGTAGAATATGACCTTATGCAACGGGGACTCAAAGCCCAGATGAAATATGCCAACAAGATTGGCGCTTCGTTTGTAATGGTACTAGGCGAAAACGAATTGCAGTCTCAGAAGGCAAACCTAAAGAATATGGAAACAGGTGAACAGGTCGAGATCCCGCTGAATGAGAAGTTCGAGGAAAAATTTGATGATATCGCCGTGCAGTATATGTTTCACGATATGCTGGAAGACTTAAAAAAGGAGTGTCAATAATATGGATCAGATGCAGCAGCTACGCCGCACGTGCTATTGCGGAGAGGTGACAAAGGCAGGAGAGACGGTCGTAGTCGGCGGCTTTGTTCAAAAAGTAAGAAACCTTGGGAATCTGATTTTTATAGATTTGCGGGATCGTACCGGCGTGGTACAGCTGGCGTTCAACGACCAGACAGACCGTGCCATTCTAGAAAAAGCGTCCGCCTGCCACAGCGAATATGTGCTGATGGCCAAAGGTACCGTCGTCAAACGTGCCAGTGTCAACCCCGATATGAAAACCGGCGAGGTGGAAATTCTCGTAGATGACCTGCGAATTCTCTCGAAAGCACAGACTCCGCCCTTTGAGATCACTGATGAGACAAAGGTTAACGAAGAGTTGCGCCTAAAATACCGCTATCTTGATCTGCGGCGTGCACCGCTTCAACAAAACCTCATTTTGCGGCATAAAATTGCGCAGGCGGCAAGAGAATATTTTTACGCCAACGACTTCATCGAGATCGAGACACCAATGATGATGAAATCTACGCCGGAAGGCGCAAGAGACTATCTCATTCCCTCCCGTGTCCACAACGGGAAATTCTATGCGCTTCCCCAGTCGCCGCAGATCTATAAGCAGTTGCTGATGGTATCTGGTATGGATCGCTATATTCAGATTGCCCGCTGTTTCCGAGACGAGGATCTGCGTGCAGACCGCCAGCCGGAATTCACCCAAATCGACCTGGAGATGTCCTTTGTGGATGTCGAAGATATTCTGAAGATGACAGAGGGGTTTGTGCAATATCTCTTCCAGAAGGTGCTACACCTCGACATCTCCCTGCCGCTGCCCCGAATGACCTATCAAGAAGCCATAGAACGCTATGGCTCGGACAAGCCGGACACGCGCTTTGGCATGGAATTGCAGAATCTTTCGGATGTGGTCAGCGATGTGGACTTCATGGTATTCCGTTCTGCCATCGAAGCAGGCGGCAGTGTACGTGCCATCGTTGCCAAAAACGCCGCTGCTGTTCTGACACGCAAGGAAATCGACAAACTCACAGAAAAGGCAAAGGGCATTGGCGCAAAGGGACTCGCCTTCATCCGGTGGCATGATGAAAAGCCAAACTGTTCTTTCGCCAAGTTTTTGCCAGAGGGCAAGTTGGATGAGATTTTACAGACGCTTGGCTGCGAAAAGGGCGACGTGGTGCTAATTGTGGCAGACAAAAACAAGATAACACTGCCGGTATTGGGCGCACTGCGGCTCGAAGTGGCAAAGAAGCTGGATCTGATTCCAAAAGGCACATTCCACTTTCTCTGGATCACCCAGTTCCCCTTCTTTGAATGGGATGACGAGACAGAAACTTGGATCGCCATGCACCATCCCTTCACCATGCCAATGGATGAATGCCTGCCCTATCTCGACAGCGACCCAGCAAAAGTCATGGCAAAGGCATTTGATTTGGTATTGAACGGCACAGAGCTTTCGTCTGGTTCGATTCGTATCACGGACTATGAATTGCAAGAGAAAATGTTCCAGGCACTGGGACTCACCGATGCAGAAATTGAGGCAAAGTTCGGCTTCCTGGTAGAAGCGTATCACTATGGCGCACCGCCCCACGGTGGCCTTGGCATCGGGCTGGATCGTCTGGCCATGGTGATGGCACAGACAGACAGCCTGCGGGATGTTGTAGCATTCCCGAAAGTGCAAAATGCAAGCGAATTGATGAGTGCCTGCCCATCGACCGTAGACAAGGAAAGTCTGGATGTGCTGGGCATTCAGGTGACACATCCAGAATCAGCTGATAAAACAGAATAAATTTCCTAGAATATAAAAAGGAACACCTCTTGTGCATCTACGGCACAAAGCGTGTTCCTTTTCTGCTTTTATTGCACATATTCCATCATATTTTCAGACGCAGCAACTGCTCCAACGGCACAAAAGCGTTCTCTTCCGGCGAAATGTCTCCATATCGCACATCCATATAGGTTTGTGTCACTGCCGTCATTGCTGCATCTGCGGTTCCTCGATGCGCTTCCCACTTTTGCAGGATCAAATTGGGACTGTCACTGGCACAAACCAACCCTTCTGGCAGCTTTTCCAACAACAGCCGATAACCCAACCGGAATTTCTCCGCCGAGGGTGACATCCGACGATAATGCCGATAGGTACGCTGCCAACGATAGGTATGCGGAGACAGCAGAGATTTTTTTGCGTGCGGCATTGCGTCCGTTTGCAGCAGATCCTCCACATAGTCACAATATATACCATGAGACTGTGCAGGGCTTGAACGCCGGCAGGATAAACGTTGGCGCACCCAACGCTGTAGGCTTTCCCATCCATATAGCAACCATGCACCAATGGCACGCCGCTGCCAAATCACCAATGCCAGAAAAATCACCAGCAAACCTACGCCCAGTGCTGCAGACAACCAGGAAGGGGCAGTTTCATCAGAAAGGGCAGCGGGTTCTGGTGAAACGGAAGGGACATCTTCAGAGGATTGTGTTTCATCTGATGCCAGCAGCCAGCGCAGGATAACTGCCAGCCCCCGCAGTATCAGCTGTCCCAATTGACGCAACCCTGCTGCCAACAATCCGCATCCACACACCAATGCCAACCCGAGCAGCAAAAAAAGGCACATCTGCCGACGGTTGTTCTTTCGTAATTCTTCCGGAATTGCGGATGCTGCACCGTCCCGATCGATCAACAGGGCAGAAAACGCCTTACGATTTTGATGCAAGGTTAAAACGACTGTCTCCCACACAAAAACGACCAGCAGCGGCAGACGAGATACAGGCGATGCCCCTAGATACAGCAAAATCACCACTGCTACAGTTTCCAGGCAAAATGCCAGATAGCTGTACAGATGCATCCAGTCGGACAGTGGTCGAAAAACAAGCCGCGTCCCTCCCAAAAAACAACTGCCAAGCAGGAGCCCATAAGATATGCGCAGCACCCAGCTATGATAAGGCATTAGAACTCCGCACAGACAGATCAGCCCTAGACTAATGCCGACTTCCAACAAGCGCATGACAGTTTCATGTCGTGCATACAGGCGGCGCAGCCAGAGGACATAGCCTGTCCCCAACCACGCAGCCGACAAAAGTCCTGCCATCATCACCAGTGAACCCCAAAAATTCGACCCACTCCACGCTTGTAGCAGCAATACTAGTGGATACAGCCCTATGGGCAGCCATGTCAGCCACAGCATATGGGTAACAACGGGATTTTGCCGCACAGAGACACCTCCTATTCCCTCGACATTGGCACGCAAGCATCGGCGCAATCACCATAGTCATGCGCATGGCCTGTCACCAGCACGTGTCCATGCCAAGCTTGTTTCCACGTACGCACAATAACATCCGTATAGGGAGTAATAAGCAACCATGTCTCATCGCCCGCCCGACGGACACTTCGCAGCAACCGCGACATCGCCACTGGCTGTTTCAGCCGCAGCTGTGCCAAAATTCGCAGAGCACGATGGTACATCTCCGCCCCACTGGCATAATCCGTACACTGTGGTGTACGCTGCGACGTCTCCTCCCCAAGGCAAAGCCGCACCCGCCATCCATCTTGTGATAGTTCCCAAAGGCACTGCGCACAGACACGGATGGTATGTTCCAGTTGCTGCGGATCGGACATCAATGCTCCGGCATTCTCCGGCTGGGTCTCCAGTGCCAGGAACACTGTCACTGTCTGCTGAGCAATAGGCTCCTCCTGCCGCACCAGCCAAGTCCCCATGTGCAGCGATCGTTTCCAATCCATCCGATTCAACGGGTCACCGACTGCATAGGCACGCAGTCCCGCCGGCAATACCGCATCCTTCTGCCAGCTTTGCTGCACAGAACGCACGCCGGCATCCTGCCGCAGGACTTTTGGAAGGAGGACACCAGCCTCCATATACCGCCGGGGCAACACCGTACAAGTGCCGCCCAGATCTGATGCTGGGATCGACAGCCGCACTGCGCCCAACAAATCAGTCGTGACCAACACAGCGTGTTCCACGGCATATACCCCTCGCTTCTGGCAGATAATTGTCCAGACACGGCGCACTTTGGCCTGACTCTTTATAGAGAAAAAACTTGTTACAAAGCGGTCGTCACCCGTTACCGACGAATGTGTCTCAGAGAAATCCAGCCATCTAGGCACTGTCAGCTCCGCCTTCAGCCAAGGAATTGGCAATGCCTTGCAGTTCTCCACCGTTTCCTCAAAAGTAATGGTCTCCCCCTCTATCTGCTCTGTCTGTGTCCAGCGACAGCGATAAGACACACCCTTATCTCCATACCGCCGATAGAGCGCGGTTTCTGCCAGCAAAAGCACCAGCACCAGCAGCAAAACGGCTATGACTTCCATAGTGTCTCCTTAGGTACAGGCACTGTGTGCAGAATTTCCTCCACAAGGGTGCGACACGGATCTGTCCCTTCTGTCCACGATCCACCCCCACGACACACCAGCCGATGCGCAATGCAGTCTACAGCCAGCCACTGCACATCCTCCGGGATCACATAGTCTCGGCCATGGAGTGCCGCCGCAGCCTGAGATACCGCCTGCCATGTCATTAAGCCACGCGTACTCAGCCCCAACTGAATATCTCGATGCGTCCGGGTGGCCTCTGCCAGTGCCACCAGATAGGTCTGGATCGCTGTGGAAACATGAATCGTTCGACATACTGCCTGTGCCGACTGCCATGCCTGCACCGTTGTAACAGGGATTGTCGCTTCCCGTGCGCCGCCCTGCGCCAATAGAGCCAGCGACTGTTCCCGGCTGGGATAGCCCAGCGACAGGCAAAGCAAAAACCGATCCAGCTGTGCCTCCGGCAACGGGAACGTCCCCTGCATCTCCACAGGATTCTGCGTTGCCATGACGAAAAACGGCTGTTCCAATGCATAGGTCACGCCATCCACTGTCACCTGTCCCTCCTCCATACACTCCAGCAATGCCGACTGGGTGCGGGGTGTCGCACGGTTGATCTCATCCGCCAGTACGATCTGGGCAAAAACAGGACCTTTGTGAAAGACAAACGCTTGGGTCTTGGGATCGGGAATGCTGACGCCGAGAATATCGGCGGGCATCATATCTGGTGTCAGCTGGATGCGTCGAAAATCCGCATCCAGGGCATACGCCAGCGTTCGGGCAAGCGTGGTCTTTCCCGTCCCTGGCACATCGCTGAGCAGCACATGGCCACCACAGAGCATAGCTGCCAATATTTTATCGATGACTTCTTCCTTGCCGAAAATCTGCTGGGCGGCAGCTTTTCGCAGCGGATCTATAAAACGTTGTATCGGTGCCAACATGATTTTTCTATCCTTTCATATCAAAAAACGGCATAGGCAATACCGCACAAAGATTGTGCGTCAGATGTGCCGCTGATTTCTTCGTCAGGTGGAGTAAAAATGGAATGAATACTTGATGTATTCACGAGTATTTTTGTGAAATAAGGCAGAAAAAGTGCAAGCAGATGGCGTACAAAGCCGGCAAGCAGTCTTTGTGCGGCATTGCCTTTACTGAACAAACTGACTTTGATAGAGCTGGGCATAGAAACCATCCTGTGCCATCAGTGATTCATGTGTGCCCTGTTCCAGAATGCTGCCCTGGCGCATCACCAAAATCCAATCTGCACTGCGGATGGTCGAAAGCCGATGCGCAATGATAAAGCTGGTTTTTCCCGCCATCAATTTTTCAAATGCCTTTTGGATACGCTGCTCGGTACGCAGGTCAATGCTGCTGGTGGCTTCGTCCAAAATCAAGAATGGCGGATCGGTCAGCATGATCCGGGCAATACACAACAGCTGTTTCTGTCCCTGGGACAACCCGGCACCATCCTCGGTCAGCACAGTGTCATAGCCATCGGGCAATCGGCGGATAAAGCCATCGGCATAGGCAGCTCTGGCAGCCGCTTCAATTTCTGCCCGTGTGGCATTCGGTCGGCTATAGGCAATATTTTCTGCCACCGTACCGGTGAAAAGCCATGTCTCCTGAAGTACCATACCGTAGCAGGCACGCAGACTGTCTCTTGTCACATGGGCAATATTCTGTCCAGTGATGGTGATCTCTCCCCCATCCACATCATAGAAACGCAGGAGCAAGTTGATCAGTGTAGTCTTGCCGCAGCCCGTTGGCCCCACGATGGCAATCTTCTGCCCTTGGTGTACTTGCAGGTTGAAATCCGTAATCAATGGCTTTTCCGGCAAGTAGGAAAACTGCACATGAGAAAGCGTCATGCTGCCATCGCAGTCCTTTAGCTGGGGCAGGTGGCTATCATCTGGCTCCGTCGGCTCATCAATGACAGCGAACACCCGCTTGGCAGACGCTGCTGCATTTTGCAGTTCTGCCACCACACCGCTGATCTCGTTGAACGGCTTGGTATACTGGTTGGCGAATGTCAAAAAGCTCGCCAACTGTCCGACAGTGATCACACCGAGCCAACCCACATTGCCCGTTGCCGCCAATGCGCCGCACACGCCGACCGCCGCATAGATCAGCGCATTGACAAATCGAGTGCTGGGATTCGTAATCGATCCAAAGAACGTTGCCTTTGTACCAGTTTTTTGCAGTTCCTGGTTGTACTGATCGAACTGCTCCTGAGCCCGGCGTTCATAGGTGAACGACTTCACCACCTTCTGCGCCCCGATCATCTCCTCGGTTAGGCCGCCCAGTGCCCCGCGTGCCTCAGAGGAACGCAGATAGGAGGCACGGGACAGCTTCGTGATCTGCGCCGCTACAATGAGAGAGATTGGAGTGAGCAGCACCACCAGAACCGTGATCTGCACATTGATGGTCAACATAAGAACAAGCGTGCCTACGATGGTGAAAATACCTGTGACAAACTGGGTGAACGCCTGTAAAAAGCCATCAGAAATGATCTCCATATCCGAAACGGCCCTGCCGATGAGGTCACCCCGCGCCTGCTTGTCGATATACCGCAGCGGTACCTTTTGCAAATGGGCGAACAAATCGCACCGCAAATCTCGAATGGTATAGGCTGCCAAACGGTTGGTGCAAAGTGCCATCAACCACTGAAAAAGCGCACTAACACCGATGACCAATATCAGTAGAAAAATTGTGCCAAGGAGCCGATCAAAATCCACCTGTCCTCTGTCCACCACACAGTCCACGGCTTCTCCAATCAGAATGGGCACCAGCAGCGAAAGGCCGGTGCCGATGAGTGCAAACACCAGCGTGCCGATCAACTCCTTATGACAGGGGCGTGTGTAGGATAAAATTCTGCGAATAACTGCGATCATACTGCCTGTCCCTCCTTACTGCATCTGAGTGGCATAGATGTCCGCATAGATCGGACACGTCTCCAACAGTGTTTCGTGGGTACCATAGCCTACACATTTCCCTTCGTCCATAACGAGAATATGATCGGCGTGCTGGATAGAAGTGGCGCGCTGGGAAATGATGATCTTAGTCATCGATGCCATCTCTTCTGCCAACGCCTTGCGCAGTGCGAGGTCAGTGGCATAGTCCAGCGCACTCATGCTATCATCCAGGATCAAGATCTCTGGCTGCTTCACTAACGCTCGGGCAATTGTCAGCCGCTGCTTCTGTCCGCCGGACAGGCTGCGTCCACCCTGGGTCACTTTTGTCTCCAACTGATTGGGCGTCTGGCTGACAAATTCCCACGCCTGTGCCGTTCGGCAGGCTTGCTCCAGTGCTGTATCGCTGGCCATCTCATCGCCCCACCGCAAATTTTCTGCAATCGTACCGCTGACGAGTGTTGCCTTCTGCGGCACAACACCGATGATGCTCCGAAGAGAATCCAGCGTATAATCTCGCACATCCCGTCCATATACCTGCACCTGTCCTTCGGTGGCATCATAAAAGCGCGGGATCAGATTCGCCACTGTACTCTTGCCGCTGCCTGTACCGCCGATAATGCCAAGCGTCTCGCCGGCATGCAGTGTAAAACTGATATCATGGAGAGCCGGTGCACCGCCGCCAGGATAGGCAAAGGTAACGTGGGAAAACGTCACTGCCGGCTGTGCTGCATCGGGTACCAGTTCCACCTCGCCATCAGTGATATCCGGCGTTTCTGCAAGCACCGCAGAGACACGCTTGGCAGAAGCCGCCGCCTTATTGAACGACACCAGCAATTCTGCCATACGCACCATGGAGAGCGAGATCTGGGTCATGTAATTGACAAACGCTGTCAATTCTCCTTGGGTGAGGTGCCCGATATCCACCCGCACGCCGCCAAACCACAGCACTGCCACAATGCCTAAGTTCATAATAAGAAACGAGGCTGGGTTCAGAATCGATCCGATTCGTCCCACGAGAATGGAACGCTTGGCAAAAACGTGACAGTCCTCCCGATACGTTTCAATTTCCTCCTGCTGGCGGGAAAATGCCCGAATGACCCGTACCCCATCCAAATTTTCCCGAGTGTGACGAGCGATGTTGTCCAGCTTGCTCTGATTCTTGCCATACTGAGGAATTGTCCAGCGAGTCACGCTGTACAAAAGTGCCCCAATGATTGGAATGGCAACCAGAAAGACGATCGAAAGCTTCAAATCAATACGCATTGCCATCACCGCCGCTCCGACAATTAGAAATGGACAGCGGGTTGCCAGCCGAATCATCATATTGAGCCCACTCTGTACGGTGTTCGTATCGCTGGTAATACGGGTAATGAGCGAAGCCGTGCCGAGCTTGTCCACAGCACTATGAGATAGACGGTTGACATGGCGATAAAGTGCACTGCGCAGTGCTGCACCAAAACCATAGGCACACTTCGAGGCATAATACTGGCAAATCAGCGCAAATACCAGCCCGCACGCTGCTAATACAAACATCACACCGCCCATCTTCCAGATATAGCCACTGTCCCGGTTGGCGATGCCCACATCAATGATCTGCGCCGTAACAAGCGGCACAATCAGCTCAAAAATGGCTTCCAGCAGCTTGAACACAGGGCCTAGAATGCATTCCTTCCAATATCCTTTCATATAGGGAAGCAGTCGTTTCATAGCTTCGCTCCTTTTCAAATGATGTCTTACATAGGGAACTGCCGAACAAATCCCCCTGTATTTTTCCCACATCTGCATAGGTCATGTATAATCATTTTCCTTTTGTGCAAACTACTTTTGGAGGTGGTTGCATTGAAAACCCAAGGAAATCACAAATCAAAATTCCGCAGCTTTTATGCGGCACTCGCTGTCAGTCTCATCATGATCTTTGCAGCGTGCTTTTTCGCCTATCGCCAGACATCCCAAACACTGGAACAGAATTTGGACTCTCTGACCGAACAGCTGGAGGTGCCTGCTACTACCGTTTTTCCGCCGATGTCCGAAGCACCGGCCGTGGAAATCCAGACGGACGTTCCGCTGGAACCGACAGAAACGGAATCACAGACAGTCGCCGCAGAGACGGCACCTGCTGTTCAGGAAACCGTTGCCGAAACGGCTATAGAGACAGCACCGGCAGAGACGACTGCCGAAGAGACACCTGTGCATCAGTATGTTCCGCCGCTTGCCAATTTTTCGGTACTGGCACCCTTTAGCAACGGGGAACTCGTCAAGTCGGAGACCACCGGTACATGGCAGACGCACAATGGTGTCGATCTGTCCTGTGCCACCGGCAGCGATGTCTTCGCCATCGACACCGGCACCATCCGGGAGGTCTCTAACGATGCACTCTGGGGCTATACCGTCACCATTGACCACGACAACGGCATTCTCAGCCGCTACTGCGGGCTGGATGGCTCACTGTCCGTCCAGCAGGGTGACACCATTCAGAGTGGGCAAAAAATCGGCATCATTGGAAAGTCTCCCGACCTGGAATCAGCACTCGAATCACATCTGCACCTGGAAGTACAGAAAAACGGCGTCTATACCGACCCACTCGCGTATTTCGAAGAATAAACGCAAGGCAACACCGCACAAGCTCTCTGTGCGGTGTTGTTCTGCCATATCATTGATAATTCCGGTATGCCTCCGGCACAGAAGTTTCAAACAGTTCCCGAATCTTGTCCATACTCCACACCTGATACGAAGGTCCTGTACTAGACGTACAATACGGCAGGCCGTGCTGTGCAGCCAATTCCTCGGTATACATACTGTAGGGATACAAGCGCAGATTAGACAAACTGCCATCATCATAGTGCGTGATAACGGGTGTCACCTGAACATTTTCAATCGTCACACTGCCATCTGACTGCGTAACAATATCAAAATCTGCCAGCTCTCCGATCAGATTCATATTATCTGTCTGTGCTGAAATAAAGTTGCCAAGCGAATAGAACACAAATCCCTGGGTGCCGTCCGGCCGAGTAAGATATTCCATCGTGTGCGCCACATGGGGATGCGTACCGATGATGACATCTGCACCCCAGTTAATGATTTTCTGCGCAAGTGCCCGCACACCATCGGTAACTGTATAGGTATCCTCTGTGCCCCAGTGACAAGTGACCACAACCACATCTGCCACTGTCTGCGCCGCCTGAATCTGCTGCTGGATGATGTCCTCCTGAGAAGTATAGACAATTTCCAATTCCGTATTATCCGGTAACGCATAACCGTTAGTATTTTCTGTATAACTGAGGAACGCTACGGTCTGGCCATTCACCTCTTTGGTGCGGATTTTCTGAAGATCTACATAATCCTGATACACACCGCATACCAACACCTCCGGGTGCTGGTCCATTTGGGCGTCCCAATAGTTCAAGCAGGCGTGCAAACCGCTTTCACCCTTGTCCAGCAGGTGGTTGTTGCACATGGTGATGACGTTAAATCCCATGTCAATGACAGCATCGCCCAAGGCAGTGGGCGAGTTGAAATTGAAATTCGACCCGGAGATCTCAAAGCCCTCGCCGCAAATCAGTGTCTCCTGATTGATGATATTCAAATCGCCATCAATCAGGGGCTTAACATATTCATAGCAATAGTCAAAATTATAGCTGACTCCATCGGCTGAATGCGCCTGCGCACTCTGGTAGACGTACTGCTGTACCAGATTATCCCCCACTGCCACCACATGGATCGACTCACCAGCTATTGGCTCAGTGGTAGGTATTGTAGCCTCCACCGTTTCGGAGGCTGCGGCCGTCCCTGCGGTGTTATCTGACGCTTCAATTGGTGCGTTGGCAGGAATTGCCGCATCTTCCTCAATCTGACTGGTCCCACCACAGCCAACTGTCCCAGCAAGCAGCATCACACCACCGAGCATCAGCGATGTCCGCCGTATCATATTCTTTCCTAAAAAATGCATAATCCTTTCCCTTCCGCAAAAATTCGATTGAATGCCACCAACATTATACCATATCCCGCAGGAAATTGCAATCATTTCCGTATCATTTTTTGGATTTTTGGCATACTATTTTCACTGCATACGTCACAAAGGAGGCGTTTTTTCTTGATCCCAAAATCAAACGAAACGGAATATCTGCTGCGGCAGCCTGTAATAGCCAATCTAGAGCAGAACATCGCCTGTATCCAAAAAATTGCCGAAGGGTCTTCGGATCTGCTGGTCAATCGCTTTTTGCTTAGCGGCCTGCCGGCGGCACTGCTTTGCTGTGAAGGAATGATGTCCACGGCTATGCTTACCGAACTGATTCTAGAACCCATTACCCGGGTACACGTTACGCCAAAGACCACCGAGGCAATCGCTGACTATCTCCAAAACCGTCAGCTGTATTCCACCGACCGATCACAGGCCAAAACCTATGCCGAACTCTTCCGGTTCCTGCATTCCGGCTTTGCGGTACTTGTGCTAGAAGGGCTGAATTACGCACTTGTATATGGTGTGCAGGGCTACGAAAAGCGCTCCGTATCCACTCCCACCGGCGAGGATAACATCATGGGGGCAAAGGACGGCTTTATCGAAGTCATCCGCATCAATATGTCCCTCGTGCGGCGGCGTATGAAATCCCCTCAGTTGAAACTGAAACTTCTTACCAAAGGCACAAAGAGTCAGACCGATCTCTGTCTCTGTTATATGGCAGACCGTGTGCCTAAGGCATTGATTGAACAGATTCTCGCCCGACTCGACCAAATGGAACTGGAATCCATCCTATCCTCTGGCTACTTGGAACCATTCCTGGAAAACCGCCGCTGCTGCTTTTTTGATACAATAGGCACAACCCAACGCCCAGATGTTCTTTGTGCCAAACTCCTGGAAGGACGAGTAGGGCTACTCATTGACGGCACGCCCTTTGCACTGATCATTCCTAAGTTGTTCTGTGAAAGCTTTCAGACGATGGATGACTACTGCTTCCGCCCGGCATACACCACACTCATCCGTTGGATCAAATATTTAGCATTTCTCGTGGCACTGCTCTTGCCAGCACTCTATCTTGCCATTGCCTTGCACCACCCGGAACTGCTCAACCGCACACTCCTGCTCATTCTTGCCGAGGCGGAACAAAATGCGCCCATCTCTCTGACCGCAGAAGCGGTGGGCGTGTTAGTGGTCTATGAAATCATCCGAGAAGCAGGACTGCGGCTGCCAAAGGCAGTGGGCGGTGCTGTCAGCATTGTCGCTGGATTGATTATCGGTGACTCTGCCGTTTCCTCCGGACTCATTAGCACACCTATGCTCACTGTTACCGCCATTTCTATCATAGCTGGCTTTGTCATCCCTGATCTCGCTCAAAGTATCACACTGCTTCGACTTGCATTCCTCTTTGCCGCCGGCTTCTGGGGGCTGTTTGGCATTGGGTTGTTAGGAGCCGTGGTGCTGTTCAATCTATGTGCCGCCGAGAGCTTTGGCTTTCCCATTATGGCACCCTTTGCCCCCCTATACCGCCGAGGCTTCCGAGATACACTGACCCGTGCCAACTTTCGCAAAATGCAGTCAGGAAACTTCACTGTGGAGGATTACTATGAATAAACTGCGTGTCAATCAAGTCTCAATCGTTCTGCTGCTCAACACTGCATTTACCTTTATATGCCAAAACGATGCCTTCACCGTTGAG
The DNA here is from genome assembly GCA_949283725.1 of uncultured Ruminococcus sp. Taxonomy (GTDB): domain Bacteria; phylum Bacillota; class Clostridia; order Oscillospirales; family Ruminococcaceae; genus Ruminococcus_C. The sequence continues at coordinate 16,765 of CASDUD010000086.1, read as the reverse complement.
GGGATTTTCGGCACACTCCTGGGCAGTGCTACACTTCTTTTGCTCTCCCTGCCTTTAGTGTGGTGTTATCGACGTGGATTCTCCTTCTCCCGATATGCCCAGCAACACCGAGTGCTGCCGCTTTTGGTGGTGGCATATTGTCTCATCCGAGGTGGAATTTCCTTTCTGCGCATCCAGCACACTGGCGAAACGCTTGCACTTCCCGTCACAGGCAAGCTGATGGCGGCGGCACTCATTGCACTGGTCTGTCTCTACACCGCTTCGCTCGGCATTCAGGCACTGGCACGCAGCAGCACATTGATTTTTGGCATTCTCCTCTTCACGCTGGCAGTTATGTTGATTGGTGCGATTCCACAAGCGGCACCGCAAAACATCGCCTTTTCACCTGATGACACGATTTGGAAAAGTTTTCTGCGGACACTCTCTGTAGCAGAGGAACTTCCGCTGCTGTTCTTGTTGCTGGATTTTGTAAAAAAGCCAAACTGTCGCATTGCCCTGCATCTGTGGATCGGCAAGTTCCTGATCTTTCTCTACATTGCACTACTGAGTATGGCAGTACTGGGCAGCCGCATGAAAAGCGCACCTTTTCCCTTTTTTGCCGCCACCGCTGTCTCCCAGCCTTTTTCCACCCAGCGTGCCGATGCACTCTATTTCGTCCTCTTTGTCCTACTCTCCGTCTTTCGCATCACGCTGTACACCGTTCTGTCTGCCCATCTGCTCCGCCTGACTTTGCCGCAGCTCCTACACACCAGCTCTATCTGCTTGGTCGTGATGCTCGCTATCTCGTGGGCAAGTGCCCAATTTTCTCTCTCCCCGCTGTGGCACATTCCAATTCTATTGGGATTCGCTGGTATTGTACCGCTTTATTTTTCCATCCTTCAAAAAAGAGGTGCTTGCGCATGAAAAAAACACTATCCTTTCTGCTTGCTGCCTGCCTTTGCATCAGCTTTACCACCGGCTGTGCCGCTGTGCAGGTACGCGACCGATCATATCTCCAGGCACTCGAACTCTCCAATCCAGAGAATCCTACCGTCTCACTCCACGACTTCATCCAATCCGGCGAAGTCACAACAGGCGAGGGCGCATCCACCGAACTGGCTCTCCGCAGTGCCGCCGTACCCCTGGGCAAAGAGCTCTTTCTGGGACATCTGGAACTCGTTGCCTATTCGGCTCCATACTTCACAAAGGAACTAGCCTCTTTAATGGACACCTATCGTCTCTCGCCTGCCTGCAAAGTTCTAGGCCTTCCAGCAGACACTTCTTTAAAAGAAACAGATACCTCGGCTCTAGTGGAACAGTTACGCAAGCAGGAGCAAAACGGTACACTCCCAGAGACAAATCTTTTCACCGTACTGCGGGAACTCTCCGCCCCAGCGGGTACGGCACTGTTGCCAATTCCATCCTCCGAAGGATTTTCTCTGGCAATACTTTCCGAAGATCAGGCACTCGGTACGCTCTCAAAAGAGACTGCACTGGGACTGTGCTGGCTACGGGGTGACAACTTACCCCAACAGGTAGAAACCGCACAGGCTCCTTTTTCCATTTCCTCCGCCTTTTCCCGACTCCACGCCGTATCGGATGGCGATCGGGCAGAGATTACTATCTCTGTCTACCTGCGAGGCGAGGGCGATTTTCAACAGGCGGCAAATACCATTGAAAGTCAATGTCAAAGTGCCATTGAAGAAACTGTCATCCAGCTGAAAAGCGATGTATTCGACTGGCACGCTTGTCTCCAGAGCCAGTGCCACCGCTTTACTGAAACGTATGCATGGGAAGAAATTCTCGAACGAACCGCATTCCGAGTGACAGTCGTACCGCTCGACCCATTTTAATAGGCATCTGACCACACAAATCTGATCTTTTCCAACGTATAAAAAAGGCGTCTCATGCTACCATGAAACGCCTTCTTTTTTGCAATTGGTATACTTTATCCGGTACCATCCGGAAATTTGATTACTTAGCTGCCTTGATGCGAGCTTCCAGCTTGTTCAACTGTTCATACAGTGCTGCCGGTACGTGACCGCCCTTTGCGGTGATGTCCTCATCATAGTATCTACGCATTTCAGCAATTTCCTTCTCCCACAGATCCATATCCAGTGCCAGCAGGTCTGCGATATCTTCCGAAGTAAATGTCTTGCCCTCATACACCAGATCATCTACGTTGATATCCTCCGGCTTCGGCTCATAGCCGATCGGAGTCTCTACAGCATCTACCGTGCCTTCGCAACGCTTAATGATCCAATCCAGTACACGCATATTATCGCCAAAGCCCGGCCACAGGAAGTTGCCCTCATCGTCGGTCTTGAACCAGTTTACATTAAAGATCTTCGGTGCCTTGTCGCCCAGCTTTTCGCCCATTTCAAGCCAGTGTGCCCAATAGTCACCTACATTGTAACCAATGAACGGCTTCATCGCCATCGGATCGTGACGCAGTACGCCTACAGCACCTGTTGCAGCAGCTGTTGTCTCCGAAGAAACAGCAGAACCCATATATGTGCCGTGTGCCCAGTCAAAGGACTGATATACCAGCGGTGTAGTCGAAGCACGACGACCACCAAAGATGATGGCAGAGATCGGCACGCCTTCCGAATTGTTGAATTCCGGAGACAGGCACGGGCAGTTCTTTGCCGGCGAAGTGAAACGAGAATTCGGATGCGCCAGCTTTCCGCCTGCAGCAATGAATTCCGGACCATTTACCTTTTCGCCCTTCCACTCGGTTGCGTCCACCGGTGGATTCTTATCAAGCTTTTCCCACCAAACGGTGTTATCTGCATTGTTCAGTGCCACATTGGTGAAAATCGTATCCGATCTGGTGCAGGCCAGTGCGTTCGGGTTGGAATGCTCATTGGTACCCGGTGCTACGCCAAAGAAACCGTTCTCCGGGTTGATAGCATACAGTCTGCCATCCTTGCCCGGCTTCATCCATGCGATGTCATCGCCAACGGTGAATACTTTATAGCCATCCTTCTGATAGCCCTCCGGCGGAATCAGCATCGCCAGGTTGGTCTTACCACAGGCAGACGGGAATGCTGCCGAGATATAAGTGGTTGTACCATCCGGCTTCTGTACGCCGAGGATCAACATATGCTCAGCCATCCAGCCCTCGTTCTTGCCCTGGAAGGAGGCGATACGCAGCGCAAAGCACTTCTTGCCAAGCAGAACATTTCCGCCGTAAGCGGAGTTGATCGACCAAATGGTATTTTCTTCTGGGAAGTGTACAATATAGCGGTTTTCCGGATCTACATCTGCCTTGGAATGCAGGCCACGTACAAAATCATTGGAGGTATCGCCCAGGTTCTTGAACGCATCAACACCCATACGTGTCATGATATTCATGTTCAGCACAACATAGATCGAGTCAGTCAGTTCTACGCCCACCTTTGCCAGCGGCGAACCGATCGGGCCCATGGAGTACGGAATCACGTACATCGTTCTGCCCTGCATTACACCGTCATACAGCGGAGTCAGCTTTGCCTTCATCTCTTCCGGATCCATCCAGTTATTCGTCGGGCCGGCATCTTCGCGATTCTTAGTGCAAATAAATGTGCGATCTTCTACACGCGCTACATCATTCGGAAGGGTACGGTGATACAGACAACCCGGCAGTTTTTCCGGATTCAGCTTGTACATCTTATCACGATCGCCATCCGGCAGGGAAGTTACCTCTTCTGTCAGTGCATCCAGCTGCTCCTTCGAGCCGTCGATCCATACGACCTTGTCCGGCTTTGTCAGGGCAACCATCTCGTCTACCCATTGCAGCACGTTCTTGTTATTTGTCAATGCCATTGGTACTACCTCCTATTATTTTGCAGCGACAACCGCTGCATTTTCTGGATCTTTTTCCTTGTTGATCCATCATATTTTATTATACCCAAATTCACAGAACGTGTCAAGCACTTTCCGAAAAATCCGCTCATTATTCAGAATGTGTTCATGTTTCTTCTACACCTGTCCTTATGTGAGAAACAATTTCAGTGTGACACCGCACAAAGATTGTGCGCAGATTGCGCCGTCCAATTTTCGTCAGATGAAACAAAAAACGGCGTTCACACATTGTGCATTCACGCGTATTTTTGTGATATATGACGGAAAAGATGCGCCGCGAAGCAAGTCCCCGTGGGACAAGCAAGATGCGTGCAAAACCAAAATGTGGTCTTTGTGCGGTGGTGCCTCAGTACATATTTCTCGCCAGTTCTCCCCACGCTGTCAGTTCCATCGTGGCACTGGCATTGAGGCTGGCATCCGCCCGTATGCCGGCGTCAAAGGCATAGGCGCCGGCGCAGGCAATCATCGCCCCATTGTCTCCGCACAGCGACAGCGGGGGCAGGTATAGGGCATAACCCGCCTTATCGCACGCCTGCTGCATGGCACTGCGCACACCGCTGTTCGCAGACACGCCGCCCGCCACAGCGATGGTAGCATAACCATATTCTCTTGCTGCCCGCATAGTGTGATCTGTCATGACTTCAGCAATAGTTTTCTGTACCGATGCTGCCAGATCTTCCCGGCAAATTTCCACACCTTTCTGTTCGGCATTGTGTAATAGGTTGACAACCGCCGTCTTTAAGCCGGAAAAACTGAAGTCATAGGCATTTCCCGCTACCTTTGGCTTGGGCAGCTGGAACGTTTCGGGATTTCCAGACTTTGACGCTTTGTCCAGGTGCACACCGCCGGGATAGGGATAGCCCATGGCACGGGCGCACTTGTCAAAACATTCCCCTGCGGCATCGTCCCGGGTTCGGCCGAGAATGCGAAAGCAGGTATAGGACAGCACTTCCACGAGATGACTGTGACCGCCGCTGACCACCAGGCAGAGGTAGGGGGGCTTCAGTGCCGGATGCGCAATGTAATTAGAGGCGATATGCCCGGCAAGGTGGTGTACCGGCACCAGGGGTTTATTGGCAACAAGTGCCAGTCCCTTTGCGAAATTCACACCCACAAGCAGCGCACCAATGAGGCCCGGATAAGCGGTGACAGCAATACCGTCCAAGTCGGAGAGCATCACACCCGCATCATCCAATGCCTTTTGTACGACCCAGAGAATGTTTTCACAGTGCCGCCGGGAAGCGATCTCCGGCACAACGCCGCCATATTGTTTATGTTCCTCTACTTGTGAAGCGACCACATTGGAGAGAATCTCCGTATGGTCTTTTGCAACACTCGCTGCGGTTTCGTCGCAGGAGCTTTCGATTCCTAATATCAACATAGTATATTTACTCCTTATTTTCAATGAAGGATGTATCCCATGGATACTGCATGGCGACCCGCTGTTCCGGGTGCGCATCTCCTGTATACAGCACCGCTAGGAAAAGCCATTCCAGTGGCTTCATCAGCACATAGACCACATCTGCTCGAAACGGGGTAGTGATGTGTTTTGAAATAGGATAGCCGTGGTGATCATAAAAACGTCGCACACATCGATGAAACCGCGGCAGCTTTTGCTGCAGCAGTTCTTCAAAGGCGTTGGCAATGGCAAGCTGGCGGTTGACCACGATTACTGTCCCGTTGCGCATCCCCATGCGTTCCGGACGCACCAACTTACGATGCCCACCGGCAGCAACTGTGCAGAGATAATGTCCGACATATTCCATAGGTGGCGGTGGAATTTGAGTGGAAAACGTCCAATCCGCCGTCTGGGTGAACGCCTTCACTGGGCCGTCCGGTCCCTGGCCGAACAGAATTAGAATGATTTCCAGAATGGCAACAAGCGGAACGACCAATGCAAAGGTAAACAATCGCATATGTGAAACGTTTTCCAAAAAATGATACAGCTTTTCGACCCACTTATGTCGCAGCTTTGTCTGGCGGTTTTGCACTTTTTCTACCTGTGCCCGCAAATGTTTCCGAATGCCCTGAATGGACAAGAGCAACAGATTGAAATGGTAAAGGTAGAGAAGAAGATACACAGGGCTGTCTACCTGTTTGGTGATCTGTACCGCATAAAGAATCTGCATCAAATTTCCAAGATACACCATCGCAATGGCACCAGCGGCAGCAAACGGCGGAAGGGTATCTGGCCTGCACAAAAGCAGCAGCAAGAGCCCCACAAGCCCTACCAGACAGGGCAGCACAAAGGAGAACAAATGCGCTGAATCAATGGTGTTGTGCAGTTGATATCGATAGGAAACCTCGGTGCCGTCCTTTCCAGAAAGGTCAAAGCCAATGACCAACAAAAATAGGTATAAAATATACCCGACAGAAAGGGTAAAAACCGCCAAAAAACGAGGAGCAATTTTTCTCTTCAAAAATAGATTCCCAAAATTGAGACATGTAAGGCAGATTGGCATAATGATACACACAGCCACCAACAAAAACAAAAAAATTCCCTTCTCCAATATCATAGATTTCTCCCCCTATTTTCGCTTTTGCGGCATATACGCCATACCTCGATAGGTATCCCACTCCAGCCAGATTCGGGTACAGCGGATTTCAATTCGGACGAAATGGGTATAGTGTCCCTGCAAGTCTGCCTGTAAGTCCAGCGCCAACTGAAAAACTTTCATGGTATCGGCATCCGTAGTAACCGCTTTTCCGTCTGTCACCCAGAAATTTTTTCGCGTGCAGAGTAACTCCGCCACATCCTGGATATCCCTTTCCTGAAACGGATAATCCGGCACCTGTTTCTGCCTGCCTTTTTCGTCCATACAAGCATAACCATATGAAATGCCACCTGTCATCACACCATTTTCCAGCCGCATTTGTAAACACGGCGTCTGCATGGCATAGAGATAGTGATTTTCTGGACAGGCCGGTGTCACACAGACGTTTTCAAACGTCATATACCAGTCCCCCGCTGTTCTTTCACTGTGCAAGAGTGTCGTGTTATGAAACGCAAAAAAAGATTCCCGATATTCGCAGTGATATTGCATGACTTTCCGTCCTTTCCGCCTCTGCGGCAACGTCCACGGCGCAATGCGCACGTTTAAGGTGGCACCGAACAAAGAGCAACTGGCGGCTTTTGCACACCATCTGCCTGCATCTGCTGCACAATCTTTGTGCGGTATCGCCTTAAGAAATTGAGATAGGTCTTGTCATCAAAATGGCATCCTCCACGGGAGCACGATAGTATCGTTTTCGAAGTCCTACCTGGACATAGCCCAAAGCAGTGTACAACGCAATCGCTGCCGCATTCGAAGCCCGTACCTCTAGCCAAAATTCCGCATGGGGAAAGTACGAATGTGCCTGTTCCAATAGTTGCCGGGCAATACCCTGCCGCCGAAAATCAAACCGTACAGCGATATCATCCACGCTGATATTTTCTCCCGCACGGGACAATACCAGATAGCCACAGATATCCGCGCCCGCCACCGCACACCAAATGCAGCTGTCCGGGTGATGCAATGCCTGAGAAAAGACCACTTCAGACCATGGATCGGGAAACGCCTGCTGCGCGATCGCCGCCAGCACTGGGATGTCAGCATCGACTGCTGGTATGATTTTAACCTTTTGCCTCATACCAATTTCTCCCTCGATGCACATCCACCGTCAGCGGCACAGGAAAATCTGCCCATGACGATTCTGGCAGCGTGTTGTGAATAACCTGTTCCATCTCCTCTTTCAACGCTTTTTCCACTTCATTGGCATAGGGTTCCTCCACCTCGACAATGAGTTCATCATGCACTTGGAGAATCAGCTGAGCAGAGGGAATCCCTTTCAGCCGCGTATAAACTTGTATCATGGCCAACTTGATGCTGTCAGCAGCGGTGCCTTGAATGGGCGTGTTCATAGCAATGCGCCGCCCAGCCGCCTGCACCATTTTATTGGAAGAAAGCAGTTCCGGAACAGGACGGCGGCGGTGGAAATAGGTGGTCACATAGCCATCTTGTTTTGCCTGTTCCACCGTCTTTTCCATAAATGCCTTTACGCTGGGAAACTGCGCCATATAGTTTTGGATATATTGATTGGCCTGCTGCACACTCACGTGAATATCCTGAGACAGCGAGAACGCCCCCATACCGTACAAAATTCCAAAGTTAACCGCCTTGGCAGCACTGCGCATTTCCGGTGTAACCATTTCTGGGGGCATCCCAAACACCTGCGCCGCCGTGGCGGCATGGATGTCTGCTCCACTCAAAAAAGCCTGTTGCATCTGCTTGTCACCGCTGAGATTGGCGAGCAGCCGCAGTTCGATTTGACTATAGTCTGCGTCGATCAGCACATTTCCTGGCTCTGCCACGAAGAATTTACGCATATTACGTCCCAGTTCCGTCCGCACGGGAATGTTCTGCAAATTGGGCTCGGTGGAAGAAATGCGTCCCGTTCTCGTTTCCGTCTGGCGAAACCAGCTGTGAATGCGGCCATCCTCACCCAGCACTTTTAACAATCCATCCACATAGGTGGACTTCAACTTGCTATATTGCCGCCATTGCAGCACGGCATCCACCATCGGTTCACCCCGCAGCTTTTCCAGAATCTCTGCATTGGTAGAATAGCCCGTCTTGGTCTTTTTGCCATGGGGCAGTCCCTTTTCCACAAAGAGCACCTCCCCCAATTGCTTTGGCGAGCCGATGTTAAACGTATGACCAGCTTCTGCATAAACAACTTGCTGTGCCTGTTCCATTTGTTCTGCCAAGTATTCTCCAAATGAGCGCAATGCCTGATTGCTCACGCCAACACCAACGTGTTCCATCTCTGCCAGCACCAACGTCAACATATGTTCCTTTTTCAACAGGTCACGCATTCCCTGCGCCTGCACTCGTTCCAGTAGCACTCGACAAAGTGGCATCAGCACTAGAACATCGGCGTATTTTCCCAATTCCTTTGGATAAGGCACATGATAGGTCACACAGAGCCGTTCTATCTCGTACGAAGAACTGGTCGGATCTAGCAAATAGGCTGCAATTTCCACATCCATCGCAGGAAGGTTGTCATTTTCCAACTGCCAAGTATCCAAAATTTTTTCCAGCACATTCTTGTGTAGCAAAAAGCGGTACTGATGTTTTGCCCCAAAGGTGCAGCGACCACGGGCAAACATTCGTATCCAAAGTGACTCGTCCGTTGTCAAAAACACCTTGCCCGGCATATCAGGATGCACAGCATAGAGCGTTGCACCGTCAAAGAGACATGCAGGCACAATTCCCGGTTCGGATCTATCCCATTCGTCCATGATCGCCTCGGTGAGTTCCACCTCTTCCAGTGGCGCGTCTGATTCGGCAGGAATGTCCTGACCAGAAGCAGGCAGTGACTCGTCTGCCACATCATCCAATCCCAGCGTTTTCAGCATCTTTGCCATCTCTAGCTCCAACAGTAAATCCCGCGCCTGCGCCTTCTGTACCGGTGCCAGCCGATAAGCAGCGATATTCGTATCAATGGGAGCATCCGTTACAATCGTTGCCAACCACTTGCTCTGCTTCGCATCTTCTGCGCCATTTTGCAGCTTGGTATAGACCGATTTGGTCAGTCCGGCTTCATCCAGGTGGTCGTAGAGTGATTCAATCGTTCCCCATGCCTGAATGAGTTTTGAGGCTGTTTTCTGCCCAATGCCTGACACACCCGAGATATTGTCCGAACTGTCTCCCATAAGTGCCTTTAGGTCGATCAGTGAATGGGGTGCAAAACCATATTCTTCTTCGAATCGCTGCGGTGTATAGCAAATCGTCTCCCTATTTGTTGCCAGACGTACAGTCACCCGATCATTGATGAGCTGTAGGCTATCCCGGTCGCCAGTAAGGATCTCACAATCCACGTTCTGCCCCGTACACGCTGCCGCCAATGTTCCTAGAATATCATCCGCTTCATATCCCTCACAAGTGAGAATATGCAGCCCCAGCAGCGGCAAAAGCTGCCTCAGATAGGGCATTTGCATCGCCAATTCTTCTGGCATTCCCTTTCTGTTCGCCTTATAGCTTTCTACAGCCTTGTGACGAAACGTTGGCGCTTTTAGGTCGAACGCTGCCACCACAGCATCCGCCCCAGACTCCGTCATATTTTTGCGAATGATATTTAGAAAACCAAAGATGGCATGGGTATAGACGCCTTGGGTATTGCGCAGCGGCCGCACGCCATAATACGCTCGGTTCACAATACTGTTTCCATCAATCGCCAGTAACTTCATCGGTACCTCCTCCTTTAATGCATACTAAAAATTTCTTGATATTTCCTTTTTCTGGAGTGCTATGGGTCCCATCCACAATTTGCCCAGAAATGGACATGATTGTCTACATTCTGCAAAAGATGCATCCGTGTTTCCAATTGCTGTTTGGATAACTATATATCGAGTGTCTTCAGCGCAAAAAGGAAGGGACTTCCCAATTTTCGAAAAGATGCATATGAAATTTGATGGATCTATCACTACTTCACTCTTGGGAATAGCCGCTTTTTGCGAGATTTTCTTCTGCTTTTGCTTGGACTTAGAAGTTGTCTTCACAAGGGACACGGGCAGATTTTTCGGCAGATTTGTGCTATAGCAAAGCACGAAAGCCGCAGCAATACTATAAGTATTGCAAAGATTTCGGGTAAAGTCATGGGGCAAAGAGACCAAAAAGCTGCCGTGGCATCTTGCAAAGACGGGTTTTTATGATATTCCAGATTGGTTTTTTCCCATTCGCTCAACTTCACATATTCGGAAAGCTTTATCCCCTGCCAATCAGAAAACTGAAAAACGAACACATCAAGCGTTCATCTTGTTCGCTGGTTCCGAATTGTATTCTTCCAGCATTTTCTAAATGATCTTGAAGAAAAGGGGTTTTTAGTAGTGCGGCCATCCGTTTCCAGCCTCCTTTACAATTCTATACCACCTGTTTGAACACGCACCTATTATACAACCTGCCACTGGAAAAGTCAAGGCAAGCTATGCAATTTTGCAGGGCAACAGCATTTACCTGCAAATTGCACAAAGAAAAGTCTCATGGCGCAGCATAAACACGCCTTTTTCGAAGAAAATCCACTGTTTTGGGGAGGCTAGACCTCCAAAATAACAAATTATTTTGTGCAACATTACCCAAATGCTGTTGCCCTGACGATTTCCAAAAAAATCCTTGACGAACGGAGAAAAATATAGTACAATATAGGGAAAGCAAATTCACCATCGTCTGACAAGACAACACCCGGACGATGGCAGAAGCGATCTGTTGGAAGGAGAAATCATAATGTTAGAGTCAAATGTCACTTATACGGTAAAAGCAGCTTCCCCTCAGGTACAGGTAGGCGATATCATCTATGTCAAATCACTGGAATCCGGTTCGCACGCCATTGGTGAAATACTCAAAATCTATGCACATGGCATCCATGTCATGCTGTATATGGCAAGACCCATGGAAGATGACGAAACCACCTATGAAGTTGTTCGTCAACTATACCCAGAATTTGTCAATCTCAACATGTCCAAATAACGGTTCTCTTATCTAGCAATTTTATGAGATTTTGATGGATTGTTTTACAATGTGAAACCATACAATTACATAGTTGCGCCATAGACAACCCCCACAAAACATGCTAAACGCCTTTGCACGTCATCTGATGATGTATCTGACCTATAAATTTTCGTACACAGATGTTCTCCATAAAAAGCCTTGAACAGTCGAAGAAAGCACTCGATTCGTTCAAGGCTTTTTTACTTGAAAGCAAAATCTTAGAACCTTTCTTCACAAGATGCCACAGCAGCCTTTTGGCATCTTTGCCCCATGACTTTGCCCGAGATCCTTGCGATACATACTGTATTGCTGCGGCTTTCGTGCTTTGCCATCGCACAAATCTGCCTAAAAATCTATTCGTATTCCTTATGAAGACAGGTTCTTACAAAAGTTCCCCTTAAGATTCCAAAATGCGGATCGCTTCAGCATACTTTTGCTGCCAATACGCTTTTTTCTCCGCAGAAACAGCATCCGGGTCGGTAATTCGACTTTGGTCGGCGTTGTGCGCCAAATCTGCAAGTTTCACTGTCCGAGCCACCGGATTTTGTCGAATTGCACGCACATAATCCAAATACGCTGTATCCGCCTGGTGGGTCAGCAAAAAAAGCGCCTCTGTCACTACTGGCGGAAAGAGTTCTTGCAACTGCGCCATTGTCACAGGTGTGTCCTCCAATACATCGTGCAGCAGCGCCACACAAGCAGTAATTTCATCTGGCATTTGCTCTGCCAGATGATAAGGATGAAAGATGTAAGGTACACCATTGCAATCGAATTGGCCATGATGTGCCGCATAAGCCACCTGCATGGCTTGGTTGGTAAGTGTAGTATAAATCATATATCTTCTTCCTCCTGCTCTGCCTTAGCATCCTTTTCTAACACGGAGAAGGCCTGGCGCAGATTGCGCACACCAGCGATTTTGATATGATAACTTCCACCTTTCAATTCCCGTAGGCACTGCCAAGGGACAATACAGCGGGTAAAGCCCATGCGCTCCGCCTCCCGTACACGCCGCTGGACATGGGCAATACTGCGTACCTCACCGCCAAGCCCTACCTCGCCAAAAGCCACTGTCTTTTCTGAAATTGGCTTATCCATCAGGGAGGAATACAGGCATAGTGACACTGCCAAATCACCGGCTGGTTCGTCCAACTGAAAGCCGCCGACTACATTGAGAAAAACGTCCAACGTCCCGAAAAACAGTCCCAAGTGCTTTTCTAATACTGCAATTAAAATCGTCATTCTACTATAGTCAAAACCTTGGGTCTGGCGGCGGGGCGCAGAAAATCCACTTTTGACAGCAAGCACCTGAATCTCCGCCAGAATTGGACGGGATCCTTCCATCATACAGGTAACACAAGTACCAGATACACCCTGCGGTCTGCCCGCTAGGAGCATGGCCGATGGATTCGACACTTCATGCAACCCATCGTCCTGCATTTCAAATACGCCGATCTCGTTAGTGGATCCATAACGATTCTTAACAGCACGCAGCAGCCGATAAGAAAGATTACGCTCCCCCTCAAAATAAAGTACAGTATCTACGATATGTTCCATTACTTTGGGACCTGCAATAGCACCGTCCTTATTCACGTGTCCCACGATCCAGATAGGTATATCCAGCTGTTTGGCAGTGTGCATTAGTAAATTGGTGCACTCTCGCACTTGGGTCACACTGCCGGGGCTGGAGGATATTTCTTCGAGTCTCATAGTCTGAATGGAATCGATGATAACAATTTCGGGACGATGCTGTGTAATGGTATCGCAGACCCCTTGTACATCGGTCGATGCCAGCAAATAAAGCCGATTCGTTGTAACACCAAGACGCTGCGCTCGGAGTTTAATCTGCTTGTCAGATTCCTCCCCAGACACATACAGTACCGTATGATGTGCCCCAAAATACTGACAAATCTGCAGTAAAAGCGTACTCTTCCCAATGCCTGGCTCCCCACCGAGCAGCACGATGGAGCCGCGTACCAATCCGCCGCCCAGTACCCGATCCAATTCTCCAACACCTGTATGATAACGAACATCGTCAGTCGTATCAACCTCCTGCAATACGTGCATCTGCGCTGAAAGATCAACAATATGGCGGCGTTTCAACCCAATACTCTGTGCTGGCAGTGGCACCTCTTCTTCCAGCGTATTCCATTCTCCGCATGACGGACACTTGCCATTCCATTTAGCACATACATAACCGCAACTAGTACAACGATAGCTTGCCCTAGATTTTGGCATAGACACCCTCCCCCTTTTCATAGTGTGACACCGCACAAAGAGCGCCTGGCGGATTTGTATGCCATCTGCTTACGCTTTTTTCGTCACACTTGTGCCCTTTAGGGTATTTTTCAAAAATACTGGTGAATACACAAAGTATTCGCTCCGTTTCTTGTTTTATTTGACGAAAAATTGGACGGCATACCACAGGCACTTGCTTTGCGGCGCATCTGTCGCACAATCTTTGTGTGGTGTTGCCCTAGGTTTATAATATCTCCATTTTTTATTATACCACAGAAACCGTTTATAGGCAACTGTATGGATCAGCTTTTTCCAGAACGTGTTCACATAAATGTATACGCACGAATTTTTGGTAAAATTCACCATCTACTGCCTTCAAAAACCTTGCCAGGCGGCAACCTGCCTGCGGCATTCTACCTTACATATGAACATATTTTGCTTATAAATCCGCACATCTATTTTATGTGAACACGCTCTAATATAATATTTTCCTAAAAATATATACATTTTTTGAAACCTTTGGGCAGCATCTGGTGTCTATATAGATGAACGGCCGTGAAAAACCAATCGCCGCCTGCGATGCGCTGACCATCACAGGCACTATGGACGATTGGACGAAAAGGAGGATTGTCTATGGAGGAGATTCATGGGCTGGAGACATACCAGGCAGCAGCAATTCTGTCTCTGCCACGAAAAAAACTTTCAAAAGAATCAAGACTTGTTGCACAACTTCGGGAACACCAGCGAGATGCACTGGTATATATCATCCAACAGTACACCAACTATGTCGGCACCATTATACGCAATGTCCTGCGCGAGCAAGTGTCCCAAGAGGACTTGGAGGAATTGACCGCAGATGTCTTTGTGGCACTGTGGCGACACGCTGCTGAAATGCGTACGGATAACCTTACCAGCTATCTTGCCAGCATTGCACGTTCTAAGGCCATCAACTACCTTCGAAAACACCATCCCTTCACAGAATCATTGGAGGAAGTGACGCTGGCAGATAGCACGGACATTTCGGCAACAGCCGAACAAGCAGAACTGGCGCAGCTACTAACGGAAATGCTGGAAACACTCTCTACCCAAAATCGTGACATACTCATCCGCTATTACTATTACCATCAAACCATCCGAGAAATTGCACAGGAAATGGGGATAAAGGAATCCACCGTCAAAACACGGATGCACCGGAGTCGAAAACAGCTGCGCCAACTTTTTACAGAAAGGGGATATGGCTATGAGCAAATGGAATTTATTTGAGATCTTCTCGCACTTGGACGTATCTGAGCTGACTATGCCAAAATTACGCAGAAAGGTGCGTCTCTCTCAAAAGAACGTATATGCCCATGTGATGCATCAACTGGCATCAGAAATAGAAGAAGTCCCCACTGCCAGACCCAACTGGCGACTGCGCCGCATTCCCGCCATTTTCACCGCCGCCGCAATACTCCTCAGCGGTACTGCCTTTACTGTAGTGGCAACTTCTGGAGGATTTCAAGAATTGTTTCATCTGGTATTTGGCGAGGATGCATCCTATCCAGACACACTGGAAACTTTGTATACTATACCTGATGTGGAAATCACAGACACCTGCGATGCGATTGATTGTCAGGTCGTCGGTGTAATAGGCGACACCCACACCGTCACGATTGTACTAAAATTTACTGGGGAAAACGGTTTTACACTGCCGGAATATTTTTCCTTTACCAGTGACGGGTTTGGCACTATTACCAATGCCAACGGCGAAGGTCTATCTTCGTACAGCGGATATACATCCTTCGCTCAAAACTACGATCCATCTGATGGAGGAAGCAGTTACCATATTATACAAATCACTTCTTCAGAAGAATTTGACGAAAACTTTACATTCGAATTCAACAGCGGCTATTTTATGCAGGCAGAAACGAATACAAACACTTTGAATTATTCCAATTACTACAATATGCGCGCTATCCGCAACTGGCTGGGCTTTACAATGGCGGAGATTAACCAACGACGACCGCTGACCGAGACGGAACAACAGCAAATAGATGAAAATTTTGTTCTGCTAGAGAGCAACCCGTATACAGTTGATAACGACGAGTCGAATATCTATGTGCGAAAGTCGGATATGTTGGTCGAAGGCAGCATCTCTCTCTCCTTTCCCCTCGACTATGACTACGTAGAGCCTGTTACAGACCATTTTCTCTACACAGATCCAGAAACAGGAGATTCCATCACCATGAATATGGTTCTAAGTCCCTATAGCGTTCTTTTCACTTGGAATTTGGAAGAAGGCATTCCCAAATTCCTGGGTGCATATTACGGCAGCAATGTGGATCATTTATCTCGCGTAGTTGATGGCTATGTACAGCGCAAAGATGGTACAACCACACCCATTCCAGAAGGACCTATCACAAAGAGCGCTAGTGTCGGCATGCAGAATAACATGGATCCTTCCATCAGCCGCCAGGGAACACTAGTTATTTTCTTAGAAGAAGTTGTAGATCCGAAAACGGTACAGACCGTCTACTACCAAGAAGGTTGTCCCATCTGGTCCTCCTCTGAAAACGAAAATGTGTTCCCATAAAATAAATGCGCGAATTTTGGCGTGGTATATTCTCTCCCATCATATGCTCATACGCCAATTTTCCAAATAAAACCATTGTCAGAAACGAAAAAATCGCTGCGCTATGGCACAATATAACCAAAAAGCGACTCACTTTCTGTAAGTAAGTCGCTTTTTGCTGATAATTTGTCTCCAAAAAAAGGAATCTGGTACAAAATAAGTTATGAAATATACAAGTAATCTGACGGATAATGAATGGAAAATCATAAAGCCAATAGTACAAGAAACAAAGTAAGAACTTGGGAGAAAAACGAGATCAGATAAATGTGGTGTTTTACTTGGTGAAAACAGGGCGTCAATGGAGAAACCTGCCAAAAAAATTTCCTAAGTGGAAGATGGTATATAGCTTCTATAGAAGAGTCTGCCTAAATGAGTTATGGGATAAAATACAGAAAGCATTGGTCAAAAAGGTACGTTTTGATAAGAGGCAAAAATGAAGCTGTGAACTATGGTTTTGATTGAGTTGGATGACTTTGTCAAAGCATTTGTCAAAGGACTATGGAATCAAGGCTTTTTTATCTTTTGAATTAAATCTATAAAATATTTTTTACCAATTTAAAATGTGTGC
>CASDUD010000085.1 GCA_949283725.1 uncultured Ruminococcus sp. | reverse complement strand
GCTGCTTTTGCCCATGAAGGAAATCGTCAAGCGAGAGGTTTATACCCGCAACTCCGCCAAAAATACCGAAATTGTTATCGCCCAGCTGGGCAACGATGCCGGCATCATCGGCGCAGCCTTCCTCGGCAACGCACACGATTGATACGAGCAGCGACTTTTGTGCAATATTCTTCTGTTTTATGCAAGAAACAGGCTTTTCCCTGCGAAAATGCCTGTTTTTTTGTAGCGCAATTTTCTCTTCAGACGGTTTGACTGTACTTTAAATTTTTTTGTTCTATAGGTCGATTTCTTTGAAAGATAAGAATTTATTGCGGATTTCTTTTACTTGTTTTGCTTTATTTGAAAAAAGAAAGGTTTTGGAAATTTGTGCTGGTTCATGCCATGGACATCCAACAGAATATACAATTTTTATTTTGGAAAGTTGTGCAAAACGCCGTTTTCTTGGATGAAAAACTCCGGGGAGAGGGGATATCTATTGACAACTTGTACAAAAAGTGCTACAATAAAGTTACAAATTTACGGGCAATGCCGTACGGATTCGGTGTGTCGGATTGCCTAAGGTAAGGAGTTCGATACCCATGAAATTAATGAAAAAGCTCTTGAGCACATTGACGGCGGCGGCGATCGGCGCAACGATGTGTTCAGCGATGGCGGCGGGGATGCCTGCGGCAATGGCTGCTTCCTCCGCTGTGGCACTGGTAGAAGATATGGGCTTGGGCTGGAACCTGGGCAATACCCTGGACAGCACCAACAGCTGGACGTCGAATCCGTCCCCTTCGGACATTGAGACGGCGTGGGGCAACCCGGTGACCACTGAGGCGATGATCCAAGAAATCAAAAAGGCTGGCTTTAAAACTGTGCGTATCCCGGTCACCTGGTGGGATATGACTGGCGCAACTGGCACTGCAAGTATGGATGCGTTTGATGGAGAAGTTGCGGAGAAGTTCCTGGCGAGAGTCAAGGAAGTGGTGGATTACTGTATCGATAATGATATGTATGCCATCATCAACACCCACCACGATGAAGAATGGCAGAAAGATACCTCCAAAATCGATATCTTTAAGAAACTCTGGGGACAGATTGCCGAATACTTCAAGGACTATGATCAGCATCTGGTATTCGAGGGGATGAATGAAGTTAGCTTCACCACCGCCGACGCAATGACCTATAACCAGGCGTTCGTGGACACGGTGCGTGCTACCGGTGGGAACAACACCGACCGTCTGCTGATTTGCACGGCCAACAGCAACAACACCGATGCGGTGCTGAGCAGTGCCTTCTCCATGCCGACGGATTCGTCGAATATGCTGGCGGTATCGGTACACTACTATGAACCGCCGACATTCTGCGTGGCAGATATGTCCTCTAGCTGGGGCCATCGGGAAACTTGGGGTACAGCGGCCGATCTCACTACCGTTGAAAATGACTTCGAGGATTTGAAGGAAAAGTTCACCGACAATGGTGTTGGTGTAATTATCGGCGAATATGGCGTAGTCAATGCTGACAAGTATGGGATCAACAGCACCAATTATAACAAGGATCAGGACTCTATTGAACTGTTCCTCCAAACGGTGGCTTCTACTGCATACAATATGGATGGTATCTGTCCAATCGTATGGGATGATTCCAACTCCGGTACAATTACCCTGTTCAACCGTGAGACACTGAGCTGGTATGAGCCTTCCATTCAGCAGCTCTATATGAACATTGCTAACGGCGGGGATGTGGATCCAGATCTGGAAAAGACCGATCGTCTGTCCTTTGCGGCAGCGGATATCGTGGATCCGGAATCCACTACGGGCGATCTCCTGATTGACCTGAAACCATATAAGGATCTGGGCGTAAATCTGACCTCTGTTGTCATTGAATATGACATCTCCGGGAACCGTGCTTCCTATGGCACTGGCGGTGCGGTACAGTACAACATCGTGGATGCAGACGAACAGTACCACTGGGCATATCAGCCGTATTCGTTCGTAGTGGGCGAATCGGCAACAACGGTGAATATTCCGGAAACAACCGTGGTAACCGATGAGGACGGCAATGAGTATGAAGGTCCGATAGATATGGACTATCTGAAGATTGGTCATTGGTTCGACTGGTCCGATCCCTCCGGCGGTACGGTGGAATGGTCCTATGAGAATATAACGCTGATTTTTGATGACTACTTCTATGTGGAGGGCGGCGAAACCACAACAGAACCGCCGGCAGAAACGACGACGGAAGGAACAACTACAACTACCGCAACCACAGAGGCACCGGTAGAAACGACTACCACCGCTGTGGATGTAGACCCGTATGGCTACATCTGGTTGGCAGGTCAGGCAGGTACCTATCAGTTCTGGAATGCCAGCGATGCAGGTGTGAATCCGATTGCCATCACCGGCAACGGCACCTATACGGCCACCTTTGAGATCACAGAAGGCGATGGCACCGGTTCGATCGAGTGCTTGATTCTGGATTCGGATATCAACTGCTATCAGTTCCTGCCGGAAGACTATGATGGCGATGACCGTGTCGGCGATTGCGGCGTAACCTTCAATATCGAAAGCGTTTCGCTGGATGGCGTGGAAATTGAATATACCGGTCCGACCGATGGTTCGATGACTTATGGCAATGACGGCGTATCCCTGTGTCGCAACATTCTGAATACATGGACCAGCCCAAAAGTCAGCGACATTGACGGTTCAGAAGTCACTTTGACGGACGAACTGGTGGTAACCTTCACTGTATCGGGTCTGCCCACGGAAAATCCGCCCGCAACCACCAGTGCAGAGGAGACTACTACAACTGAAACAACGACGACTACTACCACGACCACAGAAGCTGTGCCGACAGAAACTACGACTACAAACACCGATCTTACAGCACTTTATGGCGATATGAACCTGGATGGACGGATCGACATCGTGGATGCGGTTCTGCTCAACCGGATGCTGGCGGGACAGGTACAGACCAACGACCAGCAGCGGCTCAACGGCGACTTGGATCAGGATGGCTCTTTGAGCAGTAACGATGCCAGCGTACTGTTGCGGTTCCTGGTAAATCTGATCTCGTCGATCCCAGTGTAAGCGATACGCGGCTGAGCCGAGTGCGCACCGGTGTATGATGCCTGTCGGGAGAATGGCGGCGGTATATACACGAAAAAGTGAATTTGCACAAAAAGTGCTGTGTTTTCAAATGAAAATGCGGCACTTTTTTCTTTTGCCAAGAAATTCGGGAATGCGTTGTAAAAGTTTGTGAAAAATGCCGAGAGCAAAAAAAGATTAAGTGAATTCGGAAAAAGCGGCGAATGTGCCTAAATTACGCAAATGAAAATGGAAAATTTTTTTCATTTCTTATTTTTCTGTCGATTGCATGGGAAAAATTGCAAAAAATAAATCGCAGAAAGCAGGAGAAATCGTCACGAAATGTGATTGACTTTTCAGAATTTCCGTCTTATAATAATAGGGAACAATAGCTCTGGTGCTTTCAGTACTTGTTTGGCATCTTTTCTCGCGGATATTTATCAGTATGTTTTGCCACTTTTACGGTGCAAAATGCCTACTGGTTTCGTGCGGAAAAGCCTTTTGGAACGTGTGTGCCCAAGACACGTTCTGGGGATGTTGTGCTGTGCAAAGGAGCTGTTGCGGCAGATTCAAGAAAAAGGTGGTGGATGCGATGGGTGAAGAATTGCAGGAACAACTGCAAGTGAGAGTTCTCTGGGAGAGTCCCTTTGATGTGCCGCTGCTCGGACCGATTCGATTGAGCGAATCGGTGGTGATGACGTGGATCATCATGGCGATTATTATGGTGTTGGTGCTGGTGCTGACCCGAAAGATGCAGTTGATTCCCAACAAGCGGCAAGCGTTTGTGGAATTTGCGGTCACCTGGCTCACGGATTTTTTTGTGGGCAATATGGGCAAGTCCGGAAAACGCTATGTGCCCTATCTGAGTACGGTGCTGATTTATTTGGGAATCGCTAATATCATTGGTATGTTCGGCTTTGGGCTAAAGCCGCCCACAAAGGACATCAACATCACGGCGACGCTGGCGATCATGAGCATTTTTCTGATTGAAATTGCTACGTTCCGGGCGTATGGCGGACTTGGCGGCTTTTTGAAGTCATTCACAAAGCCGGCGGCGTTTATTACCCCGCTGAATCTCATGGAAATAGTCATCCGTCCGTTGTCGCTTTGTATGCGACTGTTCGGCAATGTATTGGGCGCATTTGTCGTGATGAAGCTGATTGAACACGTATGCGGCTTGATCTTGCCGATGGTGTTCAGTATGTACTTCGATGTCTTTGACGGCCTGCTTCAGGCGTATATCTTTACGTTCCTGACATCGCTGTTCATGGCGGAAGGCATGGAGGCAGAGGAAGCACGAAAACCCAGTCCGCTGGCAGCGTGACGCAGTGTGTGAATCAAAAGAGGAGGAATTTCGTATGGGAATGATCGGTGCAGGTATTGCAGTATTGACAGGTCTCGGTGCCGGAATCGGTATCGGTATGGCGACATCGAAGGCGGCAGAAGCCATCGCCAGACAGCCGGAGGCAGCCGGAGCGATCAATAAGACGCTGCTGTTGGGCTGTGCGCTGGCAGAAGCTACAGCAATTTATGGATTCGTAGTAGCACTGCTGCTGATCATTATGGGATAAGTGCTGCTGGAAAGCAGAAAGACATATTTGTGACGCAGGTATGGAATCAAGGAGGAAATGAACATGGGAACGATAGGTGCAGGGATTGCAGTACTAACCGGTGTGGGCGCCGGGATTGGTATCGGTATGGCGACATCAAAGGCGGCGGAAGCCATCGCCAGACAGCCGGAGGCAGCCGGAGCGATTAATAAGACGTTGCTGTTGGGCTGTGCGCTGGCAGAAGCTACGGCAATTTATGGCTTCGTGGTGGCACTGCTGCTGATTATCATGGGATAAAAACCTGTCTAGCATCTTTTTATACGCATTTTTTCGGTGTATTTTGTCACTTTTTGCGTGAAAAATTTTGACCCGGCAAAAGTTCACTTACCAATTTTTACTTTGCAGTCGGTGAAAATTTTTTCGAAAATCTGCGTACACCAAGATGCTAGACACGTGCAGTAAAAGAATCTGAGAGAAAGGAGCAGGGCTTTTCTGTGAGAAAAGCCCCGGAGAATGGATATGCTGGAACTCAATCTATGGACAGTGATCTTTTCTGTAATCAATATCCTAGTGCTGTTTTTCTTTCTGAAGAAGTTTTTGTTTGGAAGAGTCAGCGAGATGCTCGAAAAGCGGGCACAGATGGCGCAGGCCGATTTGGATAACGCCAAGGAAAAGGTAGCGCAGGCAGACCAGCTTAAGGCGCAGTATGAGGAGACGCTCACCCACGTAAAACAGGAGGCCAGACAGATTCTGGAAACCGCGCGTCAAGATGCTCATGCCCAGAGCAATGAGCTTTTGGCTCAAGCGCAGGCGCAGGCGGCATCAGTGCTCGAAGAGGCGCAGAAGGAAATCCAGCGGGAGCGTGACGAGACGCTTGCTGGTGTTCAGAGCGAAATTGCGGATCTGGCACTGGTAGCTGCGTCAAAGCTGGTGAACCAAAAGCTGGATGATGCAGGTAATCGGGAGTTGGTGAACGCTTTCTTGGCAGAGGAGGGTGTTGACGCATGAAACAGGGGCAGGCCGTGACAACATATGCGAAGGTGCTGCTGACCCAGGCGGAGACACCGGAGGCAGTTACCCAGGCACAGACAACTTTTCAAAACTGCCCCCAGTTGTTGGACGCTCTGAGCAACCCTACGATTCCGGAACGGGAAAAGTTTGCGGTGATCGATCGGCTATTTCCGGCGTCGCTGCGGACATTTTTGAAAGTTGTTTGCCGCAATGGGCAGATAGATTCCATTGCAGAAATTTTTTCGGAATATATCCGACTGGCACGGCAGGAGAGACAGTGTGCCCATGCGGTGCTGGAATATGTGACACCGCTGACAGCGGCACAGCTGGCGGCGATGAAACAGGTGGTATGTGCAAAGACAGGCAAAACAGAAGCCGAACTCGAGCTGCGGAAGAATGACGAGCTGGAAGGCGGTTTTGTCCTGCATATCGGGGACGATACCTATGACAGAAGCGTGCGGGGTATCGCTCGGTATATGCGCAGACGCCTGATACGGAGGTGAGGGTAAGACATGAGTACCACGAATGCAAGTGAGATTATATCCGTTTTAAAAAGCGAGATTGAAGACTTTGATAGAAAGACCGGTGTCCAAGAGACAGGTACTGTTGTTCGAGTGGGCGATGGTATCGCTACGGTCTTTGGCATGAACCATGCCATGTATGGGGAGCTGGTGGAATTTGAAACCGGTGTGCGGGGCATTGTTCAGAACCTGGAGACAAAGACCATCGGTGTCGTACTGCTGGGCAGTGACTATGGCATTACCGAGGGTACAAGCGTGGTTCGGACGGGCAAGCGTGCCGGCATCGGTGCTACTCCCAAGATGGTGGGGCGCGTGGTCGATGCGCTGGGCAGCCCGATTGATGGCGGCGAACCGTTGACGGCGGAAGCATATTTTCCCATCGAACGGGAGGCACCCGGGGTGGCACACCGGAAATCGGTATCGGTGCCGCTGCAAACCGGTATCTTGTCCATCGATGCCATGTTTCCGATTGGACGGGGACAGCGTGAGCTGATTATCGGCGACCGCCAGACGGGGAAAACCTCGATCGCGGTGGACGCCATCATCAATCAAAAGGGACAGGATGTCATTTGTATTTATGTGGCCATCGGGCAGAAGTCCTCTACGGTGGCAAAAATTGTTTCTATGTTAAAGAAGCATGGGGCGATGGACTATACCATTGTCATGTCGGCATCCGCCAGCGAACCGGCACCGGTACAGTACATCGCGCCCTATGCCGGTACGGCCATTGCGGAATATTTTATGAGTCAGGGCAAGGATGTACTGATTGTCTATGATGACTTGTCGAAGCACGCCGTGGCCTATCGCGCCATGTCGTTGCTGCTGCACCGTCCGCCGGGGCGCGAAGCATATCCCGGTGACGTATTCTACCTGCACTCCCGTCTGTTGGAACGTTCCTGTCGGCTCGACGAGGCGCATGGCGGTGGTTCGATCACAGCATTGCCGATCATCGAAACCCAGGCGGGCGATGTGTCGGCGTACATCCCAACGAATGTCATCTCTATCACCGATGGTCAGATCTTCTTGGAGAGTGAACTGTTCAATGCGGGTATACGGCCGGCGGTCAATGTTGGTTTGTCGGTATCTCGTGTCGGTGGTGCGGCTCAGACCAAGGCGATGAAAAAGGTAGCAGGCAAGATGCGTATTGAACTGGCCCAGTTCCGTGAAATGGAAGTGTTCACTCAGTTTAGCTCAGACCTTGATCCGGCGACCCAGGAGATGCTGGATCATGGCCATGTGCTGATGGAACTGCTGAAACAGCCGCTGTATCGTCCGCTGCCCATGTGGAAGGAAGTGGTCGTTCTGGCGGCGGCATCGAACAATCTGCTCGATGATGTGCCGCTGGAGGAGTTGCGCAGCTTCCGAGAGAGCATGACCCACTATATCGAAGCCAATGGTCCGGCCATCGTGTCGGCTCTGAAGAAGACAGGGCAACTCTCTGATGAACAGCTGACGCAGCTGTTGGAACTGATAAAGACCTATAAAAAGCAGGTGAACTGATATGGGAAATATGCGTGAAATCCGGGATCGGATCAAGAGCATCAACGATATCATGAAAATCACCAACGCCATGTATTTGATTTCCTCGTCGAAGCTGAAGAAGGCGAAAAAAGATCTGGCGGCGACTCAGCCCTATTTCAATAAGCTGGTATATGCCATGCGCAGCATCTTGTCCCGTGCGCCGGAGGATATCGATATGCGGTACTTTGACCGCCGCACGCATATCCAAAAAGCAGACCGAAAGGTGGGTTATATTGTCATTACGGCAGACAAAGGGATGTGTGGTTCGTATAACCACAACGTCATCCGGCTGACGGAGCAGAAGATGGCGGCGCATAAGTATGTCAGCCTGTTCGTGATGGGACAGGTCGGGCGTATGTACTTCCAGCGGCGGGCACGTGCTGGGGAGTTGCAGGTGGATACAGAGTTTATCTACACCACCCAGAACCCTACGCTGTATCGTTCTCGCCGGATTGCAGAGCAGATGCTGAAATTGTTCGAGAACGGCGAGCTGGACGATGTCTATATGATTTATACGGACATGGTATCCTCGGTGAACTTTGAACCGAAGATTCTACAACTGCTGCCGCTGGATGCAGAGCATTTTGTACAAAAAGAGGGAGAGATCGTACGCCATCATGAGGCA
>CASDUD010000084.1 GCA_949283725.1 uncultured Ruminococcus sp. | reverse complement strand
TTCCCCGCATGTGCGGGGGTGATCCCAACCAGTATAGGCCAGGACGACTTCGTGGATTCTTTTCACCGCAGGTGCGTGGGTGATCCTGCATAAGGAGGTGAACCCGATGGACAAGCCGACTTTTCCCCGCATGTGCGGGGGTGATCCCGAAAAAACCACATGGAAAGGCACACAGGATATCTGTTCCCCGCTTGTGCGGGGGTGATCCGGCAATATTTGAGGCTTTAAAAAGGGAGGCAGACTTTTCCCCGCATGTGCGGGGGTGATCCTCTGGGTCGGGGGGTGACCCAGATGTTTGCATCCTTTTTCCCGCATGTGCGGGGGTGATCCTATTTGAACCAATTACGAAACGGGGTGTAATAGCTTTTCCCCGCATGTGCGGGGGTGATCCCCCGCTTATACGATTTTGCAAGTGCATGATGATCTTTTCCCCGCATGTGCGGGGGTGATCCTGAAAGGACGTGGTTTCGTGAAGATGCAGAGGTCTTTTCCCCGCATGTGCGGGGGTGATCCCAGGCCATATAAAAATGAAAGTTAAGAGGTGGTTTGATTGAAACTAAAATATATTGGTGAATCTGATCCGTGTTCTTTGATTTACGGGAAAGAATATGAATGCCTCGGAGAAGAGCAAGACTATTATAGAGTAGTAGACGAAGAAGGAATGGATGAAGATGAAGAAATTCAGGGATATCTTTATCCAAAGAAGTTTTTTGAAGTCATAAACTAAGCGCACACTTTTCCGATTGCTGTGGTGCTATATCCAAATACCTCGGCAACTTTTTTGATAGGCATCCGTATATTCTGCAATATAGGCTTTCAGCTTTTCTGGATCAATTTTCTTGAAATTTCTGTTCAAAGGTTTGTTTGATAAATCACCTGTTTTTGTATTTTTTGCCCCATTCAATGATTGCGTGCCGCCCAATCTGAAATGATGGTCTGATACCCGCCAAATTCAGAGCGAAAAATTTGTATAAGTTTTTGTATTCCGAAACGATAGGGGAAAGCAATCATTTTGTAGTCGGAGTTCGTATAAACTAACTGAAAGTTATAAAAATTACCTTCACCAGATCGCCAGACCATCCCGATTCAGCAGCCCAGTGAGGCTTATGTATAATAACAAGTGAGGGACAGCGTGGAGAAATTCATACTGTCTTATTCTTGAGTTTCAGATAAAAGAATTTGCACTTGATAATTCCAATGCAAAATACCGGATACGACGATGAGTTGCACTGTAAAGGTTGGCTCAACACCATATTTTGTTCGAGCAATGCGTATGACCTCGTTCAATGTTTGTTCTCTTGTTTCTTCAGTACAATCTGCACATAAATAGGTTCCTTGGGGCAATATCTTTAACCCATCAATCTCCACATAACGAACGCAGACAGCAAAGAGTTTCGACACGCCATTTTCCGTGTATATGCCAGCTAAATCCTCAAAGAAAAATTGTTCTTTTAAGGTGGGCGTAACTTGATCGTAGAAGCGGCTGAGGTAATTCCAAAGATTGTCGAGTGTTGGTACTTCCAATGTTTCAGACAGTAAAATCGTGCGCTCTGGATATGTTTTCAGAAAAGTGCCATTGTGCTTTTGCTGTCCTTGCAATTTTCTTTCATAGTCCGTTTTTGCCAACTGAATTTTTGACTTGCTGTATTGTAATGCTGCAATTTTTTCATCAGCCTTTTTATCGGCTTGCGTTAGAAAATCAACGATCTTTTCAAGGTCATCGTATTCTAAGACCGATTTGATTTCCTGCAAAGACAAGTCCATAAGCTGCAAAGCCCGTATGGTATGCAATCGAACAATGTCCTGCTCGGTATAGTAGCGATAGTTCGTCCACTTGTCTTTTTTGCTCGGTTTCACCAATCCAATGCGGTCATAATGCCGCAACGTTTCGCTCGTCGTATGGACGGCCTTTGCAGCTTCTCCAATAGAAAAAAATTTTTTCATTTGCGCTTTCCCCTCTTGACTTTTTTGTAACACAAAGGTTTATAATATATATTAGCATATAAAAATGCAAAAGTCAATCGCCTTATGAAAGATAATAGGAGGAAATACTATGAAGAAAATTATTCCATTTGTATGCTGCCTTGTGTGGGTAAGTTCCATGTTGTCTGGCTGTTCGAATGCCAGCGAACCATTTGAAGAAAAAAGCTATACATCAGATACACAAATCACTGAAATGCATCTCGATGTACAGGACAGAGAAATTGAAGTATCATTATCTGAGGATGAACAGGTTCATATTCAATATTCAGAAAGTAGCAAGGAGTATTACGATATTTCTGTTTCGGACGATTGTGTACTGACAATGAAAAGTGCCAATAACAAAGAGTGGACGGACTATATTGGCGGAAAACCTGATGCTGAAAATCGGAAAATCGTATTGCAGATACCGGACGCACTTCTGGAAAATCTTTCGCTATCCACAACAAACGAGGATATCACCCTGCCTGCAATGACTATAACAGGCAGTATCAGCATTTCTTCCAATGGAGGGGATATTACGTTTGGGGACTTAGATGTAGGCGAAGCTTTGGCGCTTAGCGCAAAGAATGGGGATATTTCTGGTACTATTGTCGGAGGGTATGATGATTTTGCAATTCAAACTGAAATCAAAAAAGGTGACTGTAATTTGCCAGAGCGGAAGGATGGGGGCGAGAAAGATCTGTATGTATCGTGCAATAACGGCGATGCATTTATCGATTTTCAAAATGAGTGATGAGATATAGGAAGCGCAAGATGGTGTATTCCGCTTTGCAGGGGATATCTATCTACAACCCTCACCTTGCCTGAATATCTCCTATTGTACGACGGCTCGCCACAAGTGAACTGACCCCAAAAAGTTAGACAAAGATTTAATGAAATAATTGTGCAAAGCGACTAAGAGCAATCTTAGTCGCTTTTGTCATACAGCATTTAGTCTGAATGCAACAGGAGGCATGCCATCAAGCATAAGCTTAATACATTTGTTGTACCAGTCGATGTATGGCTTCAAGCGCTGAGATAAAGTGCTCAGCTGATATAAAATCTTGTAAGTTCAACAATTCTGTTTTGAACAAACCAAAGAAATTCTCAACATCAGATCTTCCTCCGATTTTTTATCCAGCTTTTTCAGACGCCCTTTGGACTTCCTTTTTCTTTGGTTTTCCTTTTGGCATAAAAATGCCCCCTTCGTTAGATTTAAACTTTATTGTCTAACAAATGGGGAGCACTTCATTTTCGTAAGTCGCTTTTTTACTATATATCCTTTTAAGAACTATATATCCTTTTAAGACCTTGTTCTCCATTGAGAACAAGGTCTTACAGCTCTACATAAAAATTGTACTATGTCGTCTCTTACACCTCACGCTTTGCCAACCATGCGGCGATTTCATCCAAAATGGCATCGCCCACCGCATCCTTGGACAACAGCGGCAGTTCACACTCTTTCGATTCTTGGATGAGTGTGACCACATTGGTATCTGTGCCAAAGCCTGCCCCGGCAACCCGAAGGCTGTTGGCGCAGATCATGTTCAGATGCTTGCGCATTCGCTTTTCTCGGGCATTTTCTAAAAGATTCTGCGTCTCCATGCAAAATCCGCACAAAAACTGACGAGGCGGCTTATGCATCCCCAGATACGCCAGGATATCCTCTGTACGTGTCAAAGCAATCTGCCTGTCCCCTGCTGTTTTTTTCTGCTTTTCGGCTGCCACCTCTGCTGGACGATAGTCCGCCACCGCTGCCGCCATGATAACAGCATCCTGCTGCTGCGCTCGCTGGGTCACCGCTTCAAACATCTCTGCCGCCGACACCACCGACACCATTTTCACAAACGGCACAGGCGACAATGCCGTCTGCCCTGTCACCAGTGTGACATCTGCACCACGCAACATCGCTCTGCGGGCAATGGCATATCCCATTTTCCCAGTGGAATGGTTGGTGATATAGCGAACCGGGTCGATGGCCTCCTGAGTAGCTCCAGCGGTGACAAGGATTTTCTGGCCGCAAAGGTCTTTTTCACAAGCAATTTCCCGTAAAATATAATCCAGCAACACTTCCGGCTCTGGCATTTTACCCCTTCCCACATCCCGGCAAGCCAGCATTCCCGTGACAGGCATAATTTGAATATACCCAAACTTTTCTAATTTTTGCAGGTTATCCTGCACAATGGGATTCTCATACATCTGGGTATTCATAGCAGGCGCAATAAGCACCGGTGCCCGGCAAGCCATCACCGTTGTGGTCAGCATGTCATCGGCAATGCCACCTGCAATCTTGCCAATTACATTGGCAGAAGCCGGAGCAATAAGCAGTATATCTGCCCGTTTTGCCAAGCTGACGTGTGCTACATGAAATTGAAAATTCCTGTCAAAAGTATCCACCAAGCACTTATTACCCGTCAGTGTCTCGAATGTAATAGGGGTGATGAAATGCGTTGCATTGGCAGTCATGATCACGTGCACATCGGCGTGCAGCTTGACCAGCATACTCGCCAATGTTGCCGTCTTATAAGCAGCAATGCTGCCCGTCACACCCAGTACCACTGTTTTTCCCTGTAACATACGCTTTCCTCACTTATCACAATACCGCACACCCCCCGACAGCAGATGCAAACAAATCGTGCATCAATCTGTCGGGGCGTTTTTTTGCGGTGCTGCCTTATATTAATTCGCCGTGTGTCTCATAATGCGCCGTCTGGCGAATACGATTGGCTTCATCCACCAACACCACCGTAGGATGCATGGTCTTTGCCTCTTCCGGTGTTACCTGAGCATAGGCCATCAAAATGACTGAATCGCCCACCTGCGCTTGGCGGGCGGCGGCACCGTTCAAACAGATGATACCGCTGCCCCGCTCGCCGGCAATGGTGTAAGTCATAAATCGGCTGCCGTTGGCGATGTTCACTACCTGTACGGCCTCATATTCCAGAATCCCGGCGGCATCCAGTAAATCCTGATCCACTGTAATGCTGCCCACATAGTGCAGTTCCGCCTGGGTCACGGTGGCTCGGTGAATTTTGCCCTTGAGCATAGTAATGGTCATTGCGATGCACTCCCTTGTCCCATAAAGTTATCGATCAGTCTTGTTTTCCCAATGTATACTGCAATTGCCGCCAGAAACGGTCGATCTAGTTTTTCAATCGGCTGCATGGTCTGCTGGTCTACCACCTGAACGTAATCTATCCGGGCAAGTGGTTCCGCCTCGATTTTATGGCGCATAGCATCCACCAGTGCTCCGGCATCTGTCTCTCCTGCTTCCACCATTGCCTTTCCGGCAAAAATACTCTGGCTCAGTACCAGTGCCGCCTGACGCTCCGTTTCACTCAAATAGGTGTTGCGGGAACTTTTTGCCAACCCATTCGGCTCCCGCACGATCGGACAACCTACAATGGTAATATCCATATTCAAATCCTGCACCATCCGCCGAATGACTGCCAGCTGCTGGGCATCCTTTTCGCCAAAATAAGCTGTGTCCGGCTGGACAATATGAAACAGTTTTGAAACAACGGTGCAGACGCCCCGGAAATGTGTAGGACGGCTCTTCCCACAGAGCGTCTGCGTCATTCCTTCCATATCCACAAAGGTGCTGTAACCGCTGGGGTACATCTCTTCCGGTGTGGGATGAAAGATAATAGACGCCCCCGTACTTTCACAAAGTGCCGCATCACGTGCCAAATCACGTGGATAGCTTCCGAGATCCTCATTTGGACCGAACTGGGTGGGATTGACAAAAACACTTACAACTACTTTATCATTTTCCGCACACGCACGGGCAATCAGACTCTGGTGTCCCTCATGCAGATAGCCCATCGTGGGCACCAATCCCACCCGATAGCCCGCCTTGTGCCAGGCCTTTACTTGTTCCCGTACTGCACAAACTGTTTCTATGATCTTCATTGGGCATCCTCCTGCATCAACTGTTCTATAATCGCATCATCTATCGTATACGTATATGCCTTTTCTGGGAACTGCCCCATCTGCACTTCGGTACAGTAGCTTCGAAATGCCGACTGCATCGCGCTGCCAATATCAGCAAATCGCTTGACAAACTTCGGGCAATAGTCTGAAAACATCCCCAGCATATCCTGATACACCAGCACCTGTCCGTCACATCCTGCTCCGGCACCGATACCAATGGTGGGAATATGCAGCTGGGCGGTAACATAGGCAGCCAGCTTTTCCGGTACACATTCCAGCACGACGGCAAATGCCCCCGCCTGTTCCACTGCCCGAGCGTCTTCCAACAGTTTCCGCGCCGCCTCCATCGTCTTGCCCTGCACCTTAAAACCACCCAGCGTATGCACTGACTGGGGTGTCATCCCCAGATGTGCCATCACCGGGATAGAGGCACGCACAATCGCAGCAATCTGCTCACAGAACGCTGCACCGCCCTCCAGTTTTACCGCACCGGCTCTCCCCTCTTTCATCAGACGGCCGGCGTTCACAACCGCATCATATGTCGAGGTTTGGTACGACAGAAAGGGCATATCTGCCACGACCAATGCCTCCCTTGTCCCCCGTGCCACGGCGGCTGTATGATGAATCATATCCTCCATCGTCACCGGAATCGTATCATCATAGCCCAGAATCACATTCCCCAGTGAATCGCCGACCAAAAGCATATCAAGTCCGGCACCGTCCATCAGCTTTGCCATCGAATAGTCATAACAGGTGAGCATCGTCAATTTTTCTCCCTGCGCCTTTTTCTGCTGCAAAGTCTGTACCGTTTGTTTCATTGTGCTGTCAATCCTCCTGTGTGATTATATTTCCTTAGAGCGTGTTTTCACAAACATATCTATAAAATGTCTCAGCACTTTTTATACGCAGTTCTCCCACAAGCCCAAACGAAATATCACGCAAAAATAGTACAATTTTCCCATCCGGGGAAATACTGTCCTTTCCTATGATAACAAAAACTATCCCGCTTGTCAAGGTGGTTTTTGTGTCCAAAAAAGCCTGAAAGCGCGCCTATTTTCTCACCTTTTTTAGCACCTGTTTCGCATTCCTTCGCGCGCATCTTTTCGGTATTTCGCCGGGAATTGCTGACTATTTTCCTGATTTTTTAAGAAAAAAGCAGATTTTTATGGCTTCGTTGACTTTTTAGGGATTTTTCAGTATAATTATATTGATATTGTGTCACATTTATAAAATATTTCATCCAGTGACAGGCTGGACGTATGTACATAGATACCAGACAAAATCGACATGGTTCATGACAGCAGAAAAATATATGCCGGTTGGAATTGCATTTTATGGGGACGTGAAAAGCAAAGTAACGCCGCAAAATTGTGTATGCAGGAGGTTACAAAAATGCCAGGCATATACTGTGTGGCGCTGTTATAAGGAAAGGAAGCCTTCTACAAATGAAAAAGCATTGGAAAATTATCTTGGGCAGCGGCGCAGTGGTTATGAGTGCTATGGCACTTTTTCTTCTGCCGCCTTCTGGTTCCTCAGCAAACGTGTGCCAGGACACAGCTTGTCACGAATTTATTTCGCTATCTGCTTCTGCCGCATCGGTGCCCATTGCCACCAGCACCACCACAGACACCACTGGATGGGTATATGCCAATGACGGTTCGATTTATTATCGGGACACGGACGGCAGTTATCTGACCGGCGTACAGGAAATTGATGGCGTGCCCTATTGGTTTTATACAGACGGAACGCTCCACACCGGCTGGCAGACGGTTCAACAGAAACGGTACTTCTACGATCCCGTCACCGGTCAGGCACAATTCGGATGGATTCATCAAAACGGCCGCTGTTTCTACGTTTCTCAGGAGACAGGCAAGCTAACGGGTTTACAGCAAGTGGAAGAGGAATACTATCCCTTCTCCGCAACCGGTGCCGTAATGCAGGGATTTTGTCAGCTTCCCAATGGGGACGTACGGTACTATTACAACGATGGCTCTTATCAAAAGGGTTTTTTCTCTTACCAAGGAGCCACCTACTATTTCGATGTCGATGGTATCATGCTGCACGGCTGGCACATCATTGAAGATGCCCGATATTATTTCGATGAAAATGGGGTGATGGCGACCGACCGCACAGAAATTAACGGACGCACCTACTTTTTTAAGTCCACAGGAGAGCAGCTGTTTGGGCAGCAGATATGGCATGACCAGCGATATTATCTGGATGAACTGTCTGGTGCCATGATGACGGGATGGGTAGAAATTGATGGAGAGCCACACTACTTCCTCCCAGAAAGCGGCGTCGCCGCGCAGGAATGGACAACGATTGATGACAAAACCTATTATTTCCTGACAGATGGCACTTATGCCACTGGCTGGCAGACGCTTCATGACAACACCTACTACTTTTATGCCAATGGTGTATGTGCTTCGGGCGCCACGGAAATCAATGGTGTAACCTATTATTTTGATAAGGATTCCTTTATTTTGTTACACGACCTACCCCAGGATGGCGAGCTGACTAGTGAGGAAAAAGACAGCCATATGATTTCCGCCGTCCCCTCTGTGGCAGACAAAAACTATCCCACCGGCGCAGAAAGCATCTGTGCTGTGATGCTCCTGCAAAACGCCGGATATGATATCTCTGTGCAAGAATTTATCGACAACCATTTAAACGTGGGGTATCTTTATAAAGAAAATGGTGTACTGTACGGTCCGCATCCAAGTGAGGCATTTATCGGCGATCCCACCTCCCGATATGGATATGGCTGTTATGCCCCTGTCATTGTACATGCACTGAATCAAGTACTGACAGACGTCGATACAGCCGTTGACTTGACTGACACGGACTTTTCCACCCTACTCACCGACTATATCAACCACGATATCCCCATTGCCATCTGGGCGACTATGAATATGATAGATACGCATGACGGCACCCAGTGGATTGTGGCAAAAACCGGAGAAACCTACACCTGGAAGCAAAATGAGCATTGCCTAGTGCTCATCGGATACGATACAGAATACTACTATTTTCACGACCCGTTCCAAAAGGAAACCGTCATTTCTTATGAAAGAGAACTAGTGGAAACACGCTTTAGGGAAATGGGCTGCCAGGCAGTCGCCATTCTCACAACAGAAAAGGAGGCGTAAGCCATGCAATTGCTATTCATTCGCCACGGCGACCCCGATTATGACATTGATTCCCTGACCGAAAAGGGCTGGAAAGAGGCGGCACTACTCGCAGAGCGAATGCAGTCTATTCCAGTTCACACGTTCTATGTCTCTCCGCTGGGACGTGCCAAAGATACCGCCTCGCTGACGCTGCAGGCCAAGAATGATTCTGCCATCGAATTGCCCTGGCTGCGAGAATTTCATGCACCTATCCCCGATTTTCATACGGGAAAACCGCGCATTCCATGGGATCAGCTGCCCATCGATTGGATGACCGAGCCGAAATATTATAGCTTATCTGGCTGGGCACAGACACTACCCATGCTCCAGGGGCATGTGATGGAGGAAGCCCAACGTGTCTGGTCTGGTCTGGATGAGGTGCTCGCCCAGCATGGCTATCAACGGGAACAAAACTACTATCGAGTGACTGACCCCAATACACACGTCCTCGCCTTCTTCTGCCACTTTGGCGTCACCTGTGTGATGCTCAGCCATCTGCTGGACATTTCTCCTATGATCTTGTGGCATACATTCTGTGCCGCCCCGACTTCTATCACTTCTCTTTATACCGAGGAACGACGGGAGGGCGTTGCACTCTTCCGTATGAACGCCTTCGGAGACACCGCCCATCTCTATGCTAACCACGAACCGCCCGCATTTGCTGCCCGATTCTGCGAAACCTTTCAGAATTTCGATCAGCGTCACGACTAACTTTTCATAATTTTGTATAAAGCATAAATCCTTGCCGTATGCAGCAAGAATTTATGCTTTTTCTTTTGGATTTTATTATTTTATAATTTTCCTATTGACATATTTATAAAAATAGTGTACTATGTAACTAGTACACTAGTACAATAGTAAGAAAGGAGATGTCATATTGGAATTTCAAGCCAACTATCCCATTTATCTACAAATTGCAGAGGACATCAAGCGACGGATCGTCATTGGGGAGTTGCAGCCCGGCGACAAACTGCCATCGAATGTGGAACTATCTTTAGAATACCACGTCAACCCCAACACCGTACAACGCATCTATCGACAGCTGGAATCGGAGAACATCACCTTTACCCGGCGCGGCATCGGGACATTTCTACGGGAAGATGCCCGCCTGCAAGAAACGCTCCGCCAGGAAATCGGCCGAAAAATCAGTGCAGACTATTTGTCGCAGATGAAACAATACGGATTTTCTCAGGCGGAAGTCATTCAGTTTCTAGATCAACCCGAGGATCTGACACCCGTCGCGGAATAACTGCATCAGGAGGTATCATTATGTTGTATTTTGACCAAGTCACCAAAACGTATGGTGTTCAAAAAGCACTGGATCACTTTACGTACACATTTCTGCCCGGACATATCTACGCCCTCGTAGGCCCGAATGGCAGCGGAAAAAGCACGCTGATGAAAGCAGCCGCAGGTCTCGTGAAACCCAGTAAAGGGCAAGTCACCTTTCAAGCTGCGCCCATCGGCGTGGAGTCCAAAAAGCATGTCGTTTATATGTGCACAGAGCCATTTTATTATGATTATATGCGCATTGCTGATGTCAAAGCATTTTACAGTGATTTTTTCGCCGACTTTGATGGGCAGGAATTTGACACGCTTTTGCAATTTTTGCAACTGACCCCTGATTTGAAGGTGCGGGCACTTTCTTCTGGCATGGCTGCAAAACTAAAAATTGCTGCCACGCTGTCCCGCCGGGCGCAGGTAATTCTGCTAGACGAACCCCTCAATGGCATTGACCTGGTGGGGCGCGACCAAATCATACAAACCATCTTGCGGGCGGCTCGTCCAGAAACTGCCATTTTGATTTCCAGCCATCTCTTCGATGAACTGGAGTCCATCGTGGATCACATTGTCATGATGCAGAACGGTGCGATGATTGTAGAGGGAGAATTGGAAGAGATCCGCACACGATATGGAAAATCCATCTCAGATCTGTATCGGGACACCTATTCAACCGGCTTTCCGCCCGCTTCGCTCTA
>CASDUD010000083.1 GCA_949283725.1 uncultured Ruminococcus sp. | reverse complement strand
TTCCTGGTGCCGTAGGTAGTGGAATTGCCGATGTAGGCTTCCACTGCGTGTGTCAGGGCGTCCATGCCGGTTGTGGCTGTGATAAATGGCGGCAGGCTTAAGGTGACTTTGGGATCCAGGACCGCGTACCGGGGGATCAGTGGAAAATCGTTGATCGCGTATTTGTACCGGGTCTGGGCGTCGGTGATGACAGCGGCCAGGGTGGTCTCGCTTCCGGTGCCTGCGGTGGTCGGAACGGCCATCAGAAGGGGAAGCTTTTTATGTACTTTTAAAATGCCCTTCATTTTTGCCAGGGACTGGCGGGGTTTTACGGCCCGCGCGCCCACGGCTTTGGCGCAGTCCATACTGGAACCGCCGCCAAAACCGATGATACAGTCGCATCCTTCGGTCTGATAGAGTTCCAGCGCCTCAGCTACATTTGCAGTCGTAGGATTGGCTACGGTTTTATCATACATGCAGTAGGGAATCCCGGCGCCGGTGAGGGCTTTTTCCAGCCGGCCGGTGAGGCCGAGTTTTCGGATCCCGGCATCCGTGATGATCAGCACCTTGCTGCACTTTTTCTTTTGAATGATTTCCGGCAGAGCCTTGACGCTGCCGACAATCCTGGGTTTGCGGTATGGCAGGAACGGCAGGGCGATCTTAAGTCCTGTCTGAAAGGTCCTGCAATAAATTTTCTTAAAATAGTTCATAGCGTTGGATCCTTTCCGGCGCGTAAAAACGCGCATTTTTACATATTTTTCACAAAAAAATATTAGCAGTTACGTCAAGGTTTGTCAATAAACCTGAGTTGCCAGAAGCGGAGAAAAATACGTATAATAGAACTGATACTTTGGGATGGGGACTTGCCTCTCCCAAAGGGATTTGCAGAGAAAAGAAGGAGACGAAAATGGATAAGAAGGCAGCATTGTTTTTTGATATAGACGGTACGCTGATCGACGACAGAACGAACGAACTTCCAGAGAGCGCTGCGGAGGCAGTAAAACGGGCCAGGGCAGCAGGGCATCTGATCTTCATTAATACAGGGCGGACGGTCTGCAGCATCCCGGTCGGGATAAAAATGATGGGGATCGACGGGATCCTGGGAGGCTGCGGAACCTATATTAATTACCGGCACGGCGTTCTTCTGGAACATCCGATCCCCGAGGACCGGGGATACCGTTATATTGACGCCATGAAGCGTCTGGGGATCGAAGGTTTCCTGGAGGGTACGGATGATGTGTATTTTTCTGAGCGGATCAGCCGGTTTGAAAATGTGGAGAGCACCCGCCGGTACATGGCGTCCCTGGGGCTTGGCGTGGAGCGGTACTATGAGAGGAAAGGGCTTCGATACGATAAGCTTTTGATCTGTACCGATCAGGCGAGCCGGAAAGAAGAGTTTTTCGAGGCGATCGCAGAAGACCTGGTTCCCATCGACCGGACCAGAGGCGTGTATGAGTGTATTCAGAAAGGATATTCCAAGGCGACGGCCATTGAGTTTATGCGGAAATACCTGAATCTGGATCTGGAACAGATCTATGTGTTCGGTGACAGCAGCAATGATCTTTCCATGTTTGAATATGCAAAGCACGGGATTGTCATGGGTGAGCATGATCCGGTGCTGGAGCCCTATGCCGAATACATTACGGATACAGTGGAGCAGGACGGGATCTGGAAAGCTATGGAACATCTGGGGCTGATCTAGCGGACAGGGGGCTTTTCTTTGCTGCCGGCTTGCGCACTTTTGTATTGTGTATTTGCGTACGGTTTGTGTATTTGCGTGCAGTTTGTGTATTTGCGTGCAGTTTGTGTATTTGCGTGTAGTTTGTGTAGTTGCGTGTAGTTTGTGTAGTTGCGTACTGTCAATAACTTTAGAAAATGTCACTTTTTTAGAACAATATTAACTTTAGAAAATGTCACTTCTTAATTGATATAAATCCCATCACTTTCCGGTCATTTAAGGAAGACGATGATTGCTGGTTTCCCGATGACCGGAAAGTAGAGCCTTCAGCTGTGAGTCAGCCTGCTAAGAAGCGGATTGCTGTTTTTCAAAAAATAGTTCATATAAAAATTTAAGCGATAAATTGTAATCCTCAGCTTGCCAGATTTTTCGCCATTCTCTACTGCCATAGTTTAGGTGCGGAGTGACATTGTGTATTGCTTTTTTGCTCACCTTTGTAGAAGCGTTTTTATTCTGAGGTTTTAAGTACCGGACTGTATCATATGTTTTCCCTTGATATTGAATTCGAATGCCAAATCGGGGATTGATCAGCACCTGGATTTCCCGCCTTGCAGAGATAATAGGAAAACCTTTGTCTAAAATCTGGAAACATCGGTTCTTAAACGAAAAAGTACCAGCATTATCGGTTTTGCGTGTGTGTTTAATGCAGAGGTAATCATCAATATCGACCGTTGGGGTTAGAGGTACGAATAGGGACTCCGCTTCGGAAGCAATTGAAAATTTCCTGTTATAAATAAAACGGTACTGTGCGAGAAAAGCGTTTGCTTCTGTAATGGTTTTTATCCCGCGTTTTGCGAATTCGACAGGAAGCCTGCTCTGCAGCGTTACCCATAACCGTT
This sequence comes from uncultured Ruminococcus sp., assembly GCA_949283725.1. Classification (GTDB taxonomy): domain Bacteria; phylum Bacillota; class Clostridia; order Oscillospirales; family Ruminococcaceae; genus Ruminococcus_C. Next base: position 2,030 of record CASDUD010000083.1, on the reverse strand, counting down.
CAATACGTCCTTTGGCCTGGGGTGTTCTTGCGAATATCATATCAATGCCCAACTCGTGCATAGAACGACCGAATTGTGTCAGATTTACTGTCTTGCCCTGGATCAGTTCTTCTACGGTTAGCTTTCCGGTTTTAGGAGAGCGGAAAATCGTGTGCCTGTCAGAATAAATGGATTGGGGGACACCGAAATCAAGACAGCACTGACGCATCATTTCCAGATAACCAAAGAGACATTCATTCTGGGTCATATAAAGACCTACGAGATTCCCAGTCGCATCATCGATCGCGCCGTGAATCGCATATTGGACGGAACCGCCGAACCACTCATAAGGGGTAGCATCGATCTGAATGAGCTGACCTGGGTGAGGTTTACGTTTTCTTCTGTGGGTACGATGGCGAATTTTCTTTTTTAGGGGGCTTTCAATTCCCGAATTTTTTAGTATACTGGAGAGGGAAGTGTACGAGATGGAAATCCCGTAGTCTTCCTCGAGTATATCTTTGAAATGAAGGAAGTTTGCTTCAGAGAATTCCGGGCGGGAATAAATCTTAAGGATAGCTTCCTTTGTTTCATCAGCAACCGCATGAGCGGGCTTTCTGCCGGTGTTTTTATGAATTAAGAATTCAGCGCCGGATTCTAAAATTCCTTTCTTTAAACGAGTAATCTGGCGTGGCGAAAGCGACAATAACTCAGCGGCTTGTTGTCTTGTAATAGATTTGTCGATGAAACGATTGATTACAGTAAGTGTTTTTAGTTGCTTTTGAGACAATGTAATTTTACCTTCTTTCATAGTTTTATAGTCTATCAAAAAGTGACATTATCTCAAATGAATCCTAAGGTGACATTATCACAAGTTAATAACACAGTACAACCCGTCATTCTTGACTTGCCATCATCTTTGTGCTACACTGACACACATAAACAGTAAGATAGGGGTGAAAAGATGATTAACTTTTCTTGCAGATAATTGAATGATACATGGATGCTGTGTTTTACAGTGCTATTGCGTCCATTTGCAAGAAAGTGAACCATCTATTTTCTCGATATATTGTAATTCTATCACTCTCAATACAGGTGATACTGTTATGCTATGACGGGTTGCAGGAAATAACTTTCTTGCAGCTCTTTTTTGATTTCTTTATCCATACAGCGAAGGAGGAATGCAATATGTCGATGATCCGGGTGGAAAACCTTACCTTTGCCTATCCATCCAGCTATGACAATATTTTTGAAAATGTCAGTTTTCAGATAGATACCGATTGGAAACTTGGGTTTATTGGAAGAAACGGCAGAGGAAAAACCACTTTCCTGAATCTCCTGCTTGGAAAATACGAATACCAAGGAAAAATACAGGCTTCTGTACAATTTGATTACTTCCCATATCCTGTCAGCAACAAGGACAGACTCACCACGGACATTCTCTCGGAAGTGTGCCCGCTGGCAGAAGAATGGGAACTTTTGAGAGAACTGTCCTATCTGGAAGTCCGTGAAGATGCACTTTGGAGGCCATTTTTTACACTGTCCAACGGAGAGCAGACCAAAGTGCTGCTTGCCGCACTGTTTCTGAATAGTGGCCACTTTTTACTGATCGATGAGCCGACAAACCATCTAGATATGAAAGCCAGGGAAACCGTTTCCGCATACCTGAAACGAAAAAAGGGATTCATCCTGGTCTCCCATGACCGCTGTTTTTTAGATGGCTGTGTTGACCATATCCTGTCCATCAACCGGTCAGACATAGAAGTGCAAAGAGGGAACTTTTCCACCTGGTTCACCAACTTCCAACGCCAGCAGGGATTTGAACTCGCTCAAAATAAAAAACTAAAGAAAAGCATTGCTACTATGCAAAAATCCGCTCAAAGAACGTCCGCCTGGTCAGACCGGATGGAGGCTTCCAAATATGGAAACGGCCCGGTTGACCGCGGCTATATCGGCCACAAGTCCGCCAAAATGATGAAGCGCTCAAAGTCTGTCCAGATACGGCAGCAACGTGCAATTGAAGAAAAATCCCACCTTCTCAAAAATCTGGAGAC
>CASDUD010000082.1 GCA_949283725.1 uncultured Ruminococcus sp. | reverse complement strand
TTTTGCTATTATTATATCACATTTTGAGGAAATGTAAAGGGGTTTTTCAAATTTTTTTGTGAACAGAGCAGTGAAAAGCTATTTCTTACGTCAAAATCAGACGGTTTCACCGTCAGAAAAATTGTCAGGAGGTTTTGCTTTATGGCTCGAAAAGGGAGTAATATTTATAAGCGGAAGGATGGTCTCTAAGAAGGTCGCGTGCCAATTGGTTATAATGAAGATGGGAAATTGAAGTATAAATCTGTCTATGACCGCACACTATCTGGCGTAAAAGAAAAAATGACACAGTTCTACACTGTGCGGCAAGAACAGGCGGTTTCCAACCTGAAACTTACGGTTCGGGAGGCAGCAGAGCAATGGCTCTCGGCAGCGAAACTGCGTGTAAAACCGGCAAGCTATGCGAATTACGCAAATATCGTTGCAAAGCATATTTTGCCGACATTGGGCGGTGAATACTTTTCCGGTCTGACCACGCAAAAATTAAACAGCTTTATTCAAAGCAAGCTGCAATCCGGACGACTGAATGGACAAGGGGGATTGTCAGCAAAGACAGTACGGGATATGATGCGTGTGTATCGCAGTATCGAGCAGTATGCAGTACAGGAATACGGTGTAAAATCTACAAGTTTCACTATGCCCAAGGTAGAGAAGAAACAATTGGATGTACTGAATTCAGCAGAGCGAAGACGGTTAGAACAATATCTTTTACACAACTTGACCAGAACAAACTTAGGGATTCTGCTGTGTCTGTTCACAGGACTTCGTGTCGGAGAATTATGCGGACTGACTTGGGGTGACATTGATTTTGAAAACGGAACGCTTTCCGTGAAAAGAACGGTTCAGAGAATCAACAAACGTGGAAGTTCTGAGGTGATTATTGGTTCGCCGAAGAGTAAGACCTCTAACCGAACTGTGCCGATTCCACAGTTTTTACTTGATTTATTATTGAAGGAAAGAAAAAGCAACAAGATTTTTCTTGTGTCAGGAACAGGGAAGCCGACTGAACCGAGAACAATTCAGTATCGCTTCAAAGCAGTTTTGAAAGACTGTCAACTTCGGAATGTTCCCTTTCACCTTCTTCGTCACACCTATGCCACGATTTGTATTGCAAACGGTTTCGATCCAAAGACTCTCAGTGAATTGCTCGGTCATGCCGATGCAAGCATCACTTTGAATAGATATGTGCATTCCTCTATGCAGATGAAGCAGCAGTATGTTAATCGATTAAGCTTGTCGGCTTAATTTTTCAGCCGTCTTGATTTTGTCATGCTGTCTTCAAAAATGGCACAGTTTTGGGAAATTTGCGTGTGTGGTCCATGTATGGGCGGAATTGACGAAAGATTATCTCTTTCTTTCCCAATATTATACCATACTGAAATTTGTTTATGCAGCTTGATTTTCGGCTGAATTTGTGGTATTATTTTGTAAAAAGAAAGAGAGGCAGATACAAAATGATTCGGATTGCAATTGTGGATGATGAAAAAGAACAGGTTGTAATGCTCTCAACCTATGTGTCAGCTTTTTTTCAGGAAAGAAATCTGGAATATCGGATTTTTCCATTTTTTTGTGGTGAGGATCTATTGTCATGTAATATCCCGATCGATGTCGCATTTCTGGATATTCAGATGAATGGCATTAATGGGATTGAAACCGCACAACGGCTGCGTGCCTGGAATAAGTGGGTTGTGCTGATCTATATCACATCCTACGACAGCTATATCCAGAAGGCAATGACAATTCACCCTTTTGCATATCTGATAAAACCGACGGAGAAAGTTGCAATTTTTCAAGTGCTGGATGAGTATCTCAATTTCCAGCACAGCATT
>CASDUD010000081.1 GCA_949283725.1 uncultured Ruminococcus sp. | reverse complement strand
GCTGCGGCTGCGGAAACGACCCAAAGCAGCCAATGGGACCTACACCCACCGACTGTCTGGCCTGATCTACTGTGCAGACTGCGGGGCAAGAATGGGTTTCTGCGGTTCAGACGGGGGCCGGGATGGAAAGCACTACGATTCCTCCTCCGCCTTCCAGTGCGGGAACTACCGCAACACCACCAACCAATGCGCTTCCCATTTTGTACGAGCTTCGGTTCTGGAAACGGTAATTCTGAAAGCAATTCAGGCTGTCAGCCGGTATGCCCTGGAAAACGAGGAGGAGTTTGTAGCCGATCTCAAGAGCGTCTGGGATGAAAACAAAGCCAAAAGCGAGGATACCGGCCAGCAGGAATTGAAAGAGGCCCAAAGGCGAATGGCTGAACTGGATACCATGATTCAGAATCTGTACGAGAGCTCCATGAAAGGTGTACTGCCGGAGCGGCAGGCCCGGCGGATGATTCGGCAGTATGATGAAGAACAGATTCTTCTGGAACATCGGATGGAAGAACTGGAAAACCAGATTCGGCAGGACACGGCCAAGAAAGCGGACACCCATCGGTTTCTGGCCCTGGTCAAAAAGTACCGCGACTGTCACGAGCTGACGGACGCCATGCTCTATTCCTTCATTGACCGGGTCGAAGTACATGAAGCCACCGGGGGCCGCACCATTTACCGCAAGCAGAACATTGAGATCTATTTCAATTTTATTGGCAGCTACTACCCGCCCTGCGAAGCAGTCTCGGAAGAAGAACGGATTGCCGCCATTGATGCAGAGCAGCTTCGCAAGAAGCAGGAAAAGGGCAAGCGGGCCAGTGAACGCCAACAGCAGAAGCTGAAAGCCCTGCGTGAGGCAGCGAAAGCCGGGGACCCTGAAGCAGTGGCCAAGTACGAGGAACATCTCCGCAAACAGCGGGAGCGCAACCACAGATACCGCCAGCAAGTACAGCAAGCCAGAGCAGCCGACCCGGAGTATCTTCGGCAGCTGGATGAAAAGGAACGGCTCAAACAGGAAAGGCTTCTGGAGAAAGAACGCAAGCGGTCAGAGCGGTCTGCCCAGCGGGCCAAGCTGACACGGGCAGAGCTGAAAGACAAGGCCAAGACTGACCCGGAAGCCGCTGCCAAGTGGGCCGCTCTAAAGGCCAGAGAGGCCGAGGCCCGGCAGCGCAAAAGGGAGCGTGAAGAAGCCCGGATGGCAGCAGACCCGGAATATGCCGCCATGATGGCGGAGCGAAAGGCTGAATATGAGCGCACCAGAACAGCCAAACGCAAGGCCGAACACGACGCCCTGGTGGAACGGGCCAAGACCGACCCCGAAGCCGCCCGGCAGCTGGCAGAACAGCGAAAGTACCAGAGTGAGGCTACTGTGAGAAGTTACCAGAAGATGAAAGCAGCCGCAGAGGCTGGGGACCCGAAGGCCATCAAACGGTACGAAGCCCACCTTGCCAAGCGCAGGGAGGGCTACCATAAAAAGAAAGCACAACAGGAGGCGATTTCAGCATGAAACTCAAACCGAAAGTCCATGACAACAGGAACCATCTGGATTATGTCCTGACGGACAATTATTATCTCCCGGCGCTGAGGCTGCCGGAAGATAAGCGCCCCATCGGCCGCTGGGGCCGATTACATAAAGAATACCTGAAAACTTACCGTCCTCTCCTTTATAATGAACTGCTTCTATCCGGCAAGCTGTATACCATCCTGGCCGACCTGGATGAACAGGCCGCCGAACGGTGCTGCCTGATTGTCCATCAGATGGCCCAGGCCGAGGGCATCACCGAGGAGATGAAAGCCCGCGACCCGGTACGCTGGGTGCAGGCCATGAACTCCATCCGCAGCCGGGCGGAGGAGATTATCCAGGCTGAGATGATCTATGTATGAGGAGGGACAGACCATGATTCTGGAAGCGATTTATAACGGGAACTTCTACCCCAGCGAAACGGTTGTACCGAAGTCTGAAAAATACCGGAATGCACTGAAAGCCTGAGAGAAGATTATGGACCGGCTGGCCGAAAGATTGAGCAAAGAGGATTACGACCTGGTGGAAGAACTTCAGGATCAGGTTTCCATCGCCCAGGGCGAGGAAAACGAGTGCCACTTCAAGGTTGGCTTCTCGGCGGGGCTGCTGGTGCAGCAGGAAGCCTATAAATTGATGAGACGGTGGGACCATGAATGACTTTTGAGCTGTATATTACTTGGGTATAAGTGATTCGGCCAAATGAAGTGGTGATGATCTTTGATCATCACCACTTCTGCGTAGTAAGGCAACATTTTGATGCTACTGGATTGTCAAATCCAGAGCGGAGTGCATTAGATGTCAAAAATATTATATAAAACAAAATGACGTTGCAATTGCTACAAGATGGTGATATGCTTAATAAAAAGTATAAAGCAAGGGTGCCGGGCTAAAAAATATAAGGACATTATAAGCTGTTTAAAATGCTGATCGTTAGGAAAACAATCAATGATTAGTCGATTAGACGGATAAAAGAGAAGTTGGATGTTGTAGGTGATAAATTTACTGAGGCTTTATCTAGCTGATGATAAGACTAATGCAATGAAAGAGAGACGATAGAATAATGATATCTTTTGGAAACCAGTTTGCATCAAAGATTTATGATACTGTTTGGGGATTAGCATCTGACGCTATTTTGGCTCAAATTAAAGATGCGGCTGAGCAAAAAAAAGATGAAAGAAAAACTGGAAAAATATCTATCAAAAGAACTGGATAAAAACCTTCATGTTTCACGTGAAGAAGAAATTGATTTTGATGGCCTCGCTAATTATATTCGCGGAAATTTATTGGAAGATATAGAAATTTGTTTGTTTGGACAGACTGAAGAACGCAGATATGCCAGGGAAAATATTTTGGAGAAAGCTGTTGCATACGCCAGTGCGAATACAAAGTTGTCGAGAAAACGAGCACAAAACATGGTGAGTGATGTTGTTGAAATACTAAAGCGTTTTCGGTATTCTCGAGTTTCAAAAGATCTTCGTGGATTGAGCGGAGAAATAATAGATGATGTTAATGACAACACAAATGAACAGGTACAGAAAATTCATGATAAAATCAATAATTTAACAGATGAAATGAAAAATATAATCACAACAAATGCAACGATGAGCATAGATAGAAATGCTGAGTTGCTAAAAAACGGAAAGATTAGTGAAGTTGAGAACAACTTTAACATGTCTTTGAATGGGTTGGCAAGACAACATATCCTTCCGGATTTTTTTAACTATGAGTTAAAAAATATCAATAATACATATAGGCTGGTAAGTGTTCCTGTTCATCCGGACGCTTGTAAACTATATCCACCTAAAATAAAAGGTTTTGCAGATTTTAAAATTGAAGGAGTTGACAAAAATCTTTGGAAATACGATATTATTGACTATGCATATCGACATCAGTTGAAAATAACAATGACTGTGCAAAATGCAGAAAAGTATCTTGGTGAAGTTAAAGATCAGTCTCAAGTGGAAGCACAGATAATGGAAGGACAAAACTATACTATTTACCCCAAACCATTTCCACCGGCTTTTCCATGCAGTATTATTGGAAATGATAAAACTGTTGTTGATTATCTTTTGCTTCGTACAAAAGAGATATCGGATGATGGCATATATACAATTACAAATGATGAGCAAAATGAACGTCAATTTAAATTTACTCTAAACATTAATACTAAGAACAAAACAGTGGACTTTAATTTTTCAGCAGTGGGTTTTGGAAATCGGGGACAATTGGAAATTTTAAAAATCAAAAAAGGTTTGACGCCATGTACGGAGTTCAAAATTCATCTGTTAGGACAAAATACAGACCTTTTGTGTGGGAATTTCGGTGCTTCGAATTGTTCGGGAATTCGATCGATAGAGGAAGATATATCGATTTTTGAGCAAGTTTTAAATGTTGAAGAGTACTTTAAAACCGAATTAGATGTTCCTAGTCAAGTAAGAGCACAGGAAATAGAGTACTTAAAATATATTTCAGAGTTGATTTGTGGTGGAACATGTGAATTTGATTGGAATCAATTGGTCTGCAATCTTGATATTGATGAAGAAATTAAAAAAACCTTTTTGAGTTCTCCTGGGAAAGAATATACTATTCAGCGTGATGGAACCATCGGAATTGACCTGTGGGGAAGTAAATTTAAGTTGCCCATTAGAAGAGTATACGTTTGTGCAAAAATTTTGAACTACAAAAGAATAAAAGAAAAACTTCAGGTTTTAGATATTGGGGATTCACTCAAGGTAACATTTGTTCCAGGCTCTGGTGGAAATAGTGTTGAAGATCGTTTGAGGTCCAGTTGATATTGTTTTGAAATTATTGGAAAAATAATTGGTGTAAAATGAAAGCTATCAGTTATTAGTATTGAGTAACATTTTTGGCTTTTAAAAAGCACTCGCCTAGTGTAAAATAAAAGAAATCAACGCACTGAACTTGACTTATCAAAGATTATACTGGTACAGAAAGGAACGGTGGAACAAGTCAAGAAGATGAATGACAGATGAAACAGCGGCAGGGCCTTCGGTTGAAGTCCCTGCCGCTGTTTGTATGAATTTCAGAAATGCCAGAGAAAAATCAGATTAAGCGCTCCGGTCATCAACATTGGAGGCAATGACTTCTTTGAACTGGTAGAAGCTGCCTTTCCGGCTGTACTGACCTTTTGGTGCAGCTGTTTTGACGTTACATCTTACGGATGGAGGGATTTTGCGGCGATGCCTGGCCGCAGGACTGGCGGAGGACTAG
>CASDUD010000080.1 GCA_949283725.1 uncultured Ruminococcus sp. | reverse complement strand
TGGCTTCTTCTAATGTTGGCGGTTTGTCTGGTGCTTTCATTCCGGTCTCAGAAGACGCAGGTATGATTGATGCGGCGGTAGACGGTACGTTGACATTGAATAAGCTGGAAGCTATGACAGCTGTATGCTCAGTTGGACTTGATATGATCGCTATTCCAGGTGATGTAGAGCCGTCTACTATCTCTGCAATAATTGCAGACGAAATGGCAATTGGCATGGTAAATAATAAGACAACAGCCGTACGTGTGATTCCTGCTATTGGCTTGAAAGAGGGCGATATGCTGGAATTCGGCGGTCTATTTGGCAGCGCACCGGTGATGCCGGTCAGCCAGAAATCTTCGAAAAAATTTATTGCGCGCGGCGGCAGAATACCTGCACCCATGCACAGCATCAAAAATTAATGGAGACGTATCTCATGTTGACAATAGATGTAGCCATTCTCGGCGGCGGTGCCTCGGGCCTCGCCGCCGCTGTTGCACTCAAACAGCAAAACAGCAGTATTTCTGTGTGTGTTCTGGAAAAGAATCCTCGTGTGGGAAAAAAATTGCTTATTACCGGAAATGGACGATGCAATATAGGCAATCTGCATTTTGAGGAGAAAGAAAACTATTATGGTTCTTGCACGCAGTTTCTGTCTGATGTGTTTTCTCACACAAAAGATACAGTGTCTTTTTTTCAGGAAATGGGATTACATTGTAGAGCTGATGCTGCTGGCAGACTCTATCCGTACAGCAACCAAGCATCATCTGTCTTAGATGCGCTCCGCTTGACTGCGGAACAACTTGGGGTAATCCTGCATTGTGATTTTCATATTGAATCTATTCAGCGAAATGGGAGCAGATTTATATTGCAATCAGAAAATATTCAAGTATCTTCCAGTGCAGTTATTATTTCATGTGGTGGAAAGGCTTGTCCCAAAACAGGCTCAGATGGGGACTTTTTGCCGTTTCTTATGCAGTTAGGGCACACTGTAACAACATTGACGCCTGGACTTGTACCTCTGTATACAGAATCATCACAAGTGAAATCTCTTAAAGGTGTGCGTGTTCACGCTGCAGTTTCTGCTTGGGGTAAAAATGGGAAACGGATTGCCGGGGATAAAGGAGAAGTACAATTTACAGATAGAGGACTATCCGGTATTTGTGTTATGAATTTATCTGCCTGGAATATTGCCAAAATACAGTATGTTTCTTGTAATCTGCTGCCCGAGAAAACGAATGAACAGGTGGCTGCTCTTTTATGGGAGTTATATGCATTGCGTGCCACATGGCGGTTGGAAGATTGGCTGACCGGGTTACTGCCTAAAAAGCTAAGCCATGCACTTTTACATGCTAGTGGCGTAGAAAAATCTTTTGAAGCGCCTGTTTATCAACTTACGACACCTGAAATAGAACAAGTATCTAAACAGATACAGGATTGGCGATTTCCGATAGTTTCCAGAGGGACTTGGCAAGAGGCACAGGTGACAATAGGAGGCGTTCCATCGCATGAAATCGATAACACACTGATGTCTCGATTGGTAAAAGGGCTTTATTTTACCGGAGAAGTACTGGATGTTCACGGAGGCTGCGGTGGGTACAACCTGGAATGGGCGTGGCACTCAGGACAATGTGTGGCAAAGCATATTGCTGCGTATGTGAAAAAGGAAGCGTGTTATAATGATTAGACTGACGAATCTTATTTTCCCACTAGGAGCATCACACAGCGAAATAGAAAAAGGTATTCTTAGCCGATTACATATAGAATCAAAACAGTTAAAATCATGGAAACTCTTTAAAAAATCGATAGATGCCAGAAAAAAGCCCTCAATTATGCAAGTCCTGACGATTTTGGCATCCGTAAAAAATGAAGATAGGGTGCTGCACCGTTTCATAAAAGATAAGAACGTACAAAAATATGTCGCAGAACCATATCTGATTCAACACTATGCACTTTCGAAAAAGGAACGCCCTATTGTTATTGGCTTTGGACCTGCGGGGATGTTTGCTGCATACTATCTCGCAAAAGCTGGACTTTGTCCTATTGTTCTAGAACGAGGTGCACCGGTTGAAGAACGACAAAAGCAGGTAAAGCATTTCTGGAAAACGGGACAGCTGAATCCCAACAGCAATGTACAGTTTGGAGAAGGTGGTGCAGGTACATTTTCGGACGGAAAATTAACTACTGGCATCAAAGATCGCCGAATTCGTTTTGTGCTGGAAACGTTTGTACAGTATGGCGCACCGGAAGAAATTCTTTATCTTGCAAAACCACATATTGGTACTGATCATCTAGTGGATGTTGTTCGAAATATGCGGCTTGCCATTCAGGGTTTAGGCGGAGAAATTATTTTTCATGCACGTTTTGTAGACTATATGCAAGAAAATGGGTATATTTCTGAAGTATTATATGAAATAGAGCAAAAGATTCATACTATACGAACGCATACGTGTATTGCAGCAATGGGTCATAGTGCAAGAGATATATTTTCCATGCTATATGATAAAGGAATCCCTATGGAACCCAAAAGTTTTGCGGTTGGTATGCGAATTGAGCATTCGCAGGCATGGCTGGATCAAGCAATGTACGGACAAAAGTCCAATCCACCAGAGCTGCCTGTGGCAGATTATAAAATGGCTGTACATCTTCCGACAGGGCGCAGTTTATATACATTCTGTATGTGTCCAGGCGGTGAAGTTGTGGCTGCCGCCTCAGAAAGTGGAAGGCTTGTGGTCAACGGAATGAGCAATCACGCTAGAAATGGAAACAATGCCAATAGTGCACTGCTCGTCGGCATATCGCCGAAGGATTTTTCCAGTTTACACCCATTGGCAGGCGTTGCATTTCAGCGACAGCTAGAGGAAAATGCTTTTCATGCAGGTGGCGATACTTATGCAGCACCTGTCTGCTGCGTAGGAGATTTTTTACAAAAAAGAACCCCATCTGGTTTGGGAGTTATAAAGCCAACTTATCCACTAGGCATTAAGCTGGCGGAACCCGAGAAATATTTACCAACATTTATCACAGAAACGTTGCGTTCAGGCTTAGCCGCTATGGAACAAAAATTGCACGGATTTACTGTAGACGATGCTGTATTAACTGGCGTTGAAAGTCGGAGTTCCTCTCCAGTAAGAATCAAACGCGACGAAACTTGTGAATCTATTGGATTGCATGGATTGTATCCTTGTGGCGAAGGAGCCGGTTATGCCGGCGGAATTACATCTGCCGCTGTGGATGGCTTACGATGCGCAGAAAATGCTAGTCAGCGATACTATAACACAGTATAATACACCGGGGAGTATAAAAAATCATTTTTTTCAATTACACCAAATACAAATTTGGTGCAATTGGAAGTGCCGAATAGGAGTCTAACATGAATATTGATCGAACAGAGTGTCCAGATTTCTTTCTAGATTATGTTTTATATATCACCGTCACCAAAGGCCTCTCTCAGCGAACTGTACAAGAATATTATTTAGACATTCGTTTATTTTTAAAATATCTGCGCATGATGAATGATCCTAGATTTCAATCTATTGATGATTTGCAAAAAATTACCATTCGCGATATGCAAATTGAAGAGTTAAAAGCTGTTAAACTACAAGATCTATACAATTACTTGTATTATGTGGCAGAAGAACGTGAAAATCATGATCGTGCTCGTGGAAGAAAAGTCTCTGCCCTACGAAGTTTTTTTGGATATTTGTATCACCATCAAAATTTATTGGAAAATGATCCAACCGATCGTTTAGAGTTACCCTCTCCCAAAAAACTGCTTCCAAAGTATCTGACGCTCGAACAAAGTCAAACACTTTTACAATCAATTGATTCATCATATCCAGAAAGAGATTATTGCATTATTACACTATTTCTGAATTGTGGAATGCGACTAAGTGAATTGGTTGGATTAAATATAGACGATATTAACTTCAAGGAAGAAAAAATGCGTGTTTTAGGAAAAGGTAATAAGGAGCGTATTATATACTTAAACGCAGCTTGTATGCAGGCTTTAGAGGCCTACCTACAGAAGCGAGAGTTACCGGAAGGTTCTGTAGAAAAAGCAGTCTTTTTAAGCAAGCGACACACACGAATTAGCAAACGGAGAGTGCAACAGATTGTAGAAAATGCGCTAAAAATGGCTGGCTTAAGCGGACAAGGGTATTCCACGCACAAATTGCGCCATACGGCAGCAACGCTGATGTATCAGTATGGCAATGTTGATGCGTTGACATTAAAAGAAGTGCTTGGGCATTCCAGTACATCTACTACAGAAATTTATACGCATCTATCAAATCAGATTATTCGGCACGCTACCGAAAGTTCTCCCTTAGCGCATTTCGAAAAAAAAGAAAGTGAAAAAAACGACGACGATGATAGTGACAACGTAGACGAAGAGATATAAATGAAATGCAATAAAAAGTTCCTTTCGTTAGAAAAATCCGAAAACGAAAGGAACTTTTTACAATATAATAAATTTACTTCTACTCAATTTTTAATTTCAAACGGCTTAAACACGTTCTACCTTCATCATGTTTGTTGTGTTAGAAACACCAACAGGCGCACCAGCTGTGATCACAACAATATCACCACGGTTTACAAAATTCGATTGCAGTGCTGCATGAAGTGCAGCATCAAAGAGTGCATCAGTATTAGACACTTCTTCCACCAATACCGGATAAACGCCCCAGCTTAGATTCATCTGTCTTCGTACACGTTCGCTAACTGTACAGCTGATGATTGGACAACACGGGCGATATTTCGAAATTTCTCTTGCTGTTACACCAGACATCGTTACTGTCAAAATTGCAGCGGCATCCAAATCATGCGCCGTTGTTACTGTAGCGTGCGCAATAGCATTGGCAATATCTGCATTTTTCTTGGTTCGACTCAGCATATGCATTCCCTTGTAATCGATATCATCTTCAGTAGTGCGTGCAATCAAATCCATCGTCCGAACAACTTCCACAGGGAAAGAACCTGCTGCCGTCTCCCCTGACAGCATAATAGCACTCGTTCCATCGTAAATCGCATTGGCAACATCGGTGATTTCAGCCCTCGTAGGGCGAGGATTAGTAATCATAGACTCTAACATCTGTGTAGCAGTGATCACCTGCTTGCCTGCTTGATAACCTTTGCGAATCAACTCCTTCTGTACTGCAGGAATCTGCTCAAATGGAATTTCAACACCAAGATCACCACGTGCCACCATAATACCGTCAGAAGCTTCCAGAATCTCATCGATATTCCGAACACCTTCTACATTTTCAATTTTGGCAATGATTCGTACATCAAACCATCCCAGACTTTGCGTATACTTTCGTAGGTAATCAATATCC
>CASDUD010000079.1 GCA_949283725.1 uncultured Ruminococcus sp. | reverse complement strand
GACGGCCGAACTTCATGGGATCATCGTCCACCAGAGCAACCGGATAGAAGCCTTCCATCGGACTATCCTGCAGGCGGCGAATCACTACCGAGCCAGCATTGCCCGCTCCCACTACAACTGCCGGAAGACTTTTTCCTATGTGAATTTCCCATCGTGCATCACACCAACGGCGAAATCTAGAAATCCCTCGCACTGCCGTGGTAAATAAAAACGCAAGGACACAGTAGATCACAATCATTGATCCGGATATCGGCACCGCTCCGAACAATTTAATCATGAACAGAACCAATGCAGAAACACAGGCAGCCCCCATTTGACGAAACGCTTCATCAAATCCCATGTATCTCCACAGGCTGTTATACGTTCCACAAAGGAGTCCGCCTAAAATCAATGTACCTGCTGCAACCACAGCTACACTGGGCATATGCGTCCAATACTGGGGATATACCACGCCGGCAAATCGTAAGATCGCCGCCATATATACTGTCAGCACCGCCAGAATACCGTCGGCTAAAACATAAAACCACTTTTGGTGCAGCAACTTCATCATATTACCCCTTATTTTTTTATATTTCGATATTTTGTATTATATAATCATCGTAATAACCTGTCAACAGGTATTGTCCAGATAAGCATACAAAGAATGCCAGTCGGAGCCATAGACCTGTCGCATATTTGTATAATTTCAATATTGTAATGATATATTTGCTTCTCAAAGCTGAAAAGTAAACGAAGATTTCATTTTCGTTTGAAATAAAAACGATACACGCGTACACGCGCTTAAGATATCTACTACAAAACAGAATCCTCTATACTCTTTTGTCAATGCGTCATGGCAAACAAGTGCTGTAGCATCCAAATAAAACTGTTCCATGTACGTTGGAAATTTCGTCCTAGTATTTTACAAATGAGTTGACTGCTGTTATAATAGAACATATTTTATTTTTTGTTTGGAGTGAAGCATTCATGAAACAATCGCGCGCCGCAAGGTCAGCATGGGTCATTCCAGCGTGGATGTTTGTGTTGGCCCTATTTTTATCGGCATTTGTCATAGCAGCTGCTTCCTTTGTTTTGGAAACAGAAAAACAAGTCGCACTGCTTTCGACTCTAGCCATCGTTGTGATCTGTCTTACACCGCAGTTCCGTCAAAAATTGCGGACAAAAAGCAGTATTTTTTTCTATTTAATAAGTGCCTATTTAGTGTACGCCGGATTGTCCACTCTATATGGATATGCTCCCAAACTAGCCTTGTCGGAATATTCCAGACTGCTGGCTGCTTATGCGGTGTTCTTGGCTGCATACAGCTTTACTGCACCGGAGACCATGCCCCAGACTGTCTCTGTACTCTGTGGCGGGATCACTTTTTTAAGTGTTATTCACCTGGATGCTGCATCCTGGGGTATCTTTGGCCATAAGCTCATGGGACTATTCCAGGCATTGACTGGCGGCTATCTGCCAGATGAAGCCGGACTTATCACCTACGGATACAATACTTCTGCCAATCGTTTGTCCGGATTATTTGGCAACTCTAATACAATGGCCTGCATGTGTGCCATCGGCATATTTTTAGGCGTCTATCTATTGGTCCGTTTTGAAGGTTTTAAACGCATCTGGCCCTGTGCAGTTTTGATCATCAATAGTGTTACATTTCTCCTTTCCGTCAGTTTGGGCGCAACCGCCTCTTTGGGACTGACAATCCTGTTGATCATTTTCTTTCTGCACGGTGCAAAAAACAGATTAGCATTTATTTTCATTGTCTTAGAGACTTTTGTAGTCGCAGGCGTCGTTTCCGTTTTGTCTATACCACATCTCGGCACACCGACAGGTACAGGTGGTTTTTTAGTCTGGGTATTCTGTCTATTGGGCATCGGTCTGCTGTTCTTGGTGGATCGATTGGTACGGACTCGACTGGTGGATGCGCTGTGCCGTCACATTAAAACGCTATGCATTGGCAGCGCCGTTCTGTTGGTTTTGATGGTATGTGCCACCATTATTGCTTTCACTCAGACCACACCCGTTATATTAGAGGGAAATACCGTACTATATAAGCGGTTCCCTGCCAGCAGTGGCAACTGTGAGATTACATTGCAGGTAGAAGGTTCCACACATTTGAGAATCAACAGCTCCACCCAACGCGAAATTCTCTTGGAAACATCCACTGTATTGTGGGAAGATACCTATGATGGCGTAGTGACTGTAGAGTTACCGGAAGATGTAGTCGAGCTCCAGCTATTTATTTGGCCGGAGGATTATGGTACCATCACCGTTACGGACATCTCCTACGTCAATGGTGAGAACCAAGGATGTTTAGCTGCCGGATACCGTTGGATCCCTGACGAGGTCTTGCAGCGTCTACAAAGCCTTACTACAAACCACAGTGCGATGCAGCGGTTTGTTTTTATGAAAGATGGTCTGAAGCTGTGGATGCAATCCCCAATTTTTGGGCGCGGATTGGGCGGATTTGAAAACGGCATCACCTCTGTGCAGAACTTTTTCTATGAAACAAAATATGCTCATAACCACTATATACAGCTTTTGAGTGATCTTGGCATCGTAGGTCTTGCAACCTTTGTTGCCATTTTGGTATTTGGTTTTAAGGGCATCTGGTGGCTGCGCCGGAAAGAGGATACCATGGGACTGATGGCCGCACTTATGGGTGTGCTTCTCATGTTCGCCATTCATGGCGCAATCGAGTTGTCACCCTCTGTGGCGGAAGTATCTATTTTTACCTTTGGTTCCTTTGGTTTGATTGCCAGCATTGCGCTGCCGCTCCCCATCAAGGAGGATAGCAAGGGCACAGT
>CASDUD010000078.1 GCA_949283725.1 uncultured Ruminococcus sp. | reverse complement strand
ATGAAGTGCACGCATCTTGGTCAAGTGTTTCTCGGACGGAGATCACGGCACAACTTCTGGAGATTTCTGATGAAATCACGGTGGAACTGAGCGATAGCCAGAAACAGCGCATTGGTTTGGCACCAGAAACAGAAGAGGTTCTGTTGCGAGATCTTTCTGATACGCAGCTGGATGCGCTGGGTGTCCCGGTGGAAAATGATGTGCTAACCTTCCAGGATACGGTTTGTTTCCGTGCCTATACGGCGGTGCTGGAGGACTATTTTGCCAAAGAAAATCGAGAGATCTCTCTTTTCTGAGTGCCTGTTTCGTATGCTGAAAATCCACTCTGCGCAGTATAAGACTCTGTCTTCACAAAATGCCACGGCAGCTTTTCGGCTTCTTTGCCCCACGACTTTGCCCGAAATCCTTGCAAAACATACCGTATTGCTGCGGCTTTCGTGCTTTGCCATGGCACAAATCTGCTGAAAAGTCGGCTCGTGTCGCTTGTGAAGACAGATTCTAAAATGCAGAGCTGTGTTTTCATAAATGACTTGTCCGCCAAAGTGCAATGTCCCCAAGATGCGGAACAAGTCTCCCTTTTCATTCTTCTTTTTAGGAGGCTTATTATGAGCGAATTTTTCAAATCCATCTCTGAGATCCCCTATGAGGGAAAGAACTCCAAGAATCCGCTGGCTTTTAAATTTTACAATCCGGATGAGATCATTGCTGGAAAAACCATGCGGGAACAGCTGAAGTTTGCCCTTTCCTGGTGGCATACGATGGGCGGTGACGGTACCGATATGTTTGGCTGTGGCACGACCGATAAGAGCTGGGGCTGTTCAGACCCCACAGAGCGTGCGAAGGCAAAGGTATATGCTGCTTTTGAAATCATGGAAAAGCTGGGTATTGACTACTATTGTTTCCACGACAGAGATCTGTCTCCGGAATATGGTACGCTGGGGGAGACGAATGCGAAACTTGCTGAAATCGTAGATCTGTGCAAAGAGATGCAGGACAAGACCGGCAAGAAACTGCTCTGGGGCACAGCAAAGTGCTTTGACCATCCGCGGTTTATGCATGGTGCCGGTACTTCTCCAAGTGCCGATGTGTTTGCCTACGCGGCAGCACAGATCAAAAGTGCAATTGATGCAACTGTAAAACTGGGCGGTCAGGGCTATGTATTCTGGGGCGGCAGAGAAGGTTATGAGACGCTGCTGAATACGGATATGGGACTGGAACTGGACAATATGGCGCGCCTGATGCACCTGGCAGTGGACTATGCTAGAAGCATCGGTTTTACAGGCGATTTTTATGTAGAGCCAAAGCCAAAGGAACCGACGAAGCACCAGTATGACTTTGATTCGGCAACAGTTATCGGGTTCTTGAACAAGTATGGTCTGGATAAGGATTTCAAGCTGAACATCGAGGCCAATCACGCAACACTGGCACAGCATACGTTCCAGCATGAACTGCGCGTAGCAAGAACGAATGGAATGTTCGGTTCGATCGATGCCAACCAGGGCGATATGCTTCTTGGCTGGGATACCGACCAGTTCCCGACGAATGTCTATGACACCACGCTGTGTATGTATGAAGTGCTGAAGGCGGGCGGCTTTACGAACGGCGGATTGAATTTCGATGCCAAGGCACGGCGTGGCTCGTTCGAGTTGGAGGATATTTTCCACAGCTACATCGCAGGCATGGACGCATTTGCACTCGGATTGCGTATTGCGGACAAGCTGATTCAAGACGGTCGGATTGATCAGTTTGTGGCAGATCGTTATGCAAGCTGGACTACAGGCATTGGTGCGGACATTATTGCAGGCAAGGCGACGATGGCAGACCTGGAGAAGTATGCGCTCGAAAAGGGCGAAGTGACTGACTCGCTCACCAGCGGTCGCCAGGAAATGCTGGAGTCTATCTTGAACGATATTATGTTCAGTCTCTAAGTCACTATTTTTCATAATCACGAACGGAGCGCATGGACATGCTCAAACATGTTCAGCGCTTCGTTTTTGTAGAGCGTGTTCCCATAAAATAGATGTGCGGATTTTCGAGCAAAATTTTTCGTATACAAGGCAAAAATCCATAGGCAGGCTGTCGCCTGGCAAGGATTTTTCACGAAGTAGACGGGAGATTTTGCCGAAAAGACGTGCATATACGTTTATGGGAACACACTCTAGAATAGGAGAGATCAGAATGGCAAAAGAAAAAATCGAAAAAACAAACGCCATCCGTATACTGGACAAAGCGAAAGTTCCATACGTGCACCGTTGTTGGGAGCAAGCGACAGGACAGCACACTGGCGTGGATCTTGCCGCTGCCCTGGGACAAAACCCAGCGCAGGTATTCAAAACGCTGGTGATAGTGGGAAAATCCGGGGAACATTATGTTTTCCTCGTGCCGGTGGCGGAGGAATTGGACTTGAAAAAAGCTGCCGCAGCGGTGGGAGAAAAGGCAGTCTCCATGTGCAAGTCCAAAGAATTACTGCCCCTGACCGGGTATATCCATGGTGGCTGTTCTCCCATTGGTATGAAAAAGATGTTTCGCACCACCATTCACCAGACAGCAGCTGATTTTCCTGTGATTTTGTGTAGTGCTGGAAAAATTGGGCATCAGTTGGAAATCTCGTTGGATGGGCTGCAAAAAGTTGTTCCCTTTCAATTGGCAGACATTATCGTGCGTTGAAATGAACATAAAAAGAGAATATCTTTTATGTATGAAAAGCACTGCGTGTCATTGCGCAATTTCCTTTTTACCGCCAGGAAAAGTATCATTTTGCTTGTGAATCGATATTTGACTGCATTGTCTGGGAACCATTTTCATAAGGCAACAACAAGCTCACTGCTCCCCACGCAGTGGCAAACAAGATGTGCGAATCACAGAAGGTTGCCGTTTTTCCCGGAGCAGCCAGAATACAAGCCCGTACAGCCCCACTGCCAGAACCAAATACAGCACCATTCCCAGCATACTTTCCCGCAATGCTGGAAAAATGGCCTGGGGAATAGCGGCCACAACAAATGAAAACACAGCGGCAAACAGCGGCTTTCCGATAAGTTTTCCAAATCGGAACCGCAGGTTTGCCGTTTTGACTGCCATGCGAAGCCGGTTACAGTTTCCAAACACATTGCTGGTATAGTATGAGGCGACAATGCCATAGAATCCGAACAGTGGGATGCAAATCAGCACCACGCAAATGCGGATGACATATTCTGCCAGATAGTTTAGGGAGGAGAAGTTCTGCTGTCCCATACCCTTGATAAGTGCCTCCAGGACGATTTCCAGATAGATGAATGGTACGACTGGTGCCAGAATGCGGATCATATGACCGGAGAGCGTGCCGCCATCCATCCACTGCCCAATTATGTTGCCAAAACGCAGCAATATGGCGGCAATCAGTACAGCAAAAATCAATGTCCATTCGATGACCCGTTCGGTCAGTGCCTGTACACGCGGCTGGTTGCCGGCGGCACTGGCACGTGCAACTTCTGGGATGAGAATGCCCGACAGTGCACAGAGGATCGTGGAGGGGAAAAATAGCACGGGAATGACTACGCCCTCAAAAGTGCCGAATTGTTCCAGCGCTCGATGTGTGCTGTTCCCGAACTGGCGCAGTGTGAAAGGGATGAGCGTGTCGTTGGCTGTGCTGAGTGCTGCCGTAAGACAGCCACCCAAGGCCACCGGAATGGCCAGTCGGCTATATCGCCAGAAGGAGAGACTGGCACGTGTTTCGGTGGATGTCTTTTGCCGAAAATATAAGATTGCCAGTAGAATCGTGGAGCAGCAGGTGCCCGCTGCCATACTGCCGATGGAAAAAAGGCAGACCTGTTCGGGGGTGCGGGCATTCGTAAGTGTAAGCAGTCCTACCAGCAGCCCTGCACGGAGTAAGAATTCCATCACATCGCACGCTGCTGTTACGGCTACCCGGCACATGGCGTTAAAATAGCCTTTGAGGCAGGCACTCAAACTCCCTAGCGGCAGAATCCATGCCATCAATCGCACGGCGCCTGCCAGAGAATCAGTCTGCAAAAATTGGCGGCTCAGCGGTTCGGCAAACAGTGTTATTGCGGCTGTGACGGGAATGCTCAGCAGCATACTGAAACCCACAGCACAACGCAGGATCTTTTGGGCATTGCCCTGCGGTTTGCCCAATTCCTCGGAGACAAAACGGCTGGCGCAGAGCATGGCGTTGCCGCCGGCTGCCATGGCGGCAAGGTTAAAAAATGCGCCGGCGAGGGCAAGTGTACCGACGGATGCCGCCCCCACCCGGCGGGTCAGCCACGATTGAAACAGCAGTGCCAGACATTCCAGCACCAACTGGATCAAGGTCATTTGTATGGTATCCCGCACAACGCTTCGGCGACGCATGATGGCGATTCCTCCTTTTTGTGTCCAGCACGCTTGTATGGCGGCGGACATTGATTTTCTGTCTCTATATCTATGCCATGGAAGGGAGAATCATGCTAAGGCTTATTTGAAAGATCCATATACGCATAAAATGCCCATAAACCGTTGTCTGCGTCGTTGAGAATTCTTTTCAGGCGAAAACCTGCCTGCGGAATTTCTCCTAGCATCCAACAGTCTCTGGGCATTTTTTCAAACAAGCCATAGAGTCTGGCGAAAATTCACACCAAAATCTATGCACACCAAGATGCGAGATATGTTCTAGTGACTATTCTTCCGTTCGCATTCGCTCCATCACGCTCTCTTTGGTAATCAAACGGTACACAACAGCCGGAACGATCAGACAAATCAGCAAAATGCAGGTGGCGATCAAAAGCATTTGCGCCCAAGGATAACGATATACCGCATAATTCGCTGTCATTTCTGAAAGCATACCAATAAAATGTACGATGACCGAGCCAACAGTGCCAATCAATAGTAGTGTGACCACCGCATAATAGAAGCCTTCGGACATCAGCATCCGGCAGACTTGCTTTTTCGTCATGCCGACACTTTCCATGACGGCAAGTTCTTTGCGTCGGGTGAAAACGCTGGTCAACATGACATTGATAAAGTTTAGTATACCAATGAGAATCAAGATGATTGAAATGCCACTGGTCAGAATGCGCATACCGTTCATCGAGGTTTGGAAATCGGATATCATTTCTGATTTCACTTCGACTTGCATCACGACCGGAGAAGCATTTGTCAGACTTTTTACCTGTTCTGTGACATATGGCTCTGCCTGCGGCGCACAGTCCAGAATGATGTTGTCGATTGAAGGCGTATCGGTCAGATGATCCAGTGCCGTCCGGCTGACCAGAATACAGGACGGTGCGCCGGCCAGCTGCCAGTAATACCCGATGTTGATGCCGCGATCGTTGTCATAGGTCATGCAGGAAGCAACTTCTAAAGCAAGTTCATTTGTATTATCTGCGTTGTGCATGGTGATGGTTTTTCCCTGCATTTGCGCTGCCTGCTCTTCCGTCCCGACTTTGCCGATGACACAGGTTTCGCCCCGCTCAAAGCGTTCGATATCCACTTTCTGTGTGGCATGCTGATTGTATGTTTCGATCATATGGCTGGAAACGGCGATGATCGGTGCGGAATATTCCCCATCTGTCTGGGAATAGTGATCGATGGTAGCTTGCACATCGATTTCTGCATTGCCCATTTCATCCTCTAAAAATGGCATATATAGATCCGCATCAAAATCGAGATAGGCGACAGAGGTGTAATTGACATCACAAGTTGTGACGCCTCGGAGCTCAGACAACTCATCTGCCAGCCGCTGTGCCTGTTCCACTGCTTTTTGCTCTTCCACTTCGTCCCCTAACGAGCCGCAGAAGGTATAGATCGTATAATCATTCGGCAGATAATAATCGACATAATTCTCCAGTTTCAGAGAGCCGAAAAATGCATTCGTCGCCAGAAAGGCGATCGTCCCCATAAACAGAGAAGCATATACCAGCACAGCGCGTCGCTTTTCCCGAAATACATTGCGCCATGCAAGGCGATAGGGTTTTCCACCATGAAGGGATCTGTTGTTTTTCTGCCTTTTGGAAACCGTGTTTTTGCCTTGATATTTCAGCGCTTCTACAGGAGAAATACGACTTGCCAGATTCGCCGGTTTGCGGCAGCTCACAGCGATGGTGAGAATGGCAAACAAAATGGTGCAAATGTAGATCACAGGGTTGAAACTTATGTCCGTCGGCATAACACCTCGGCCTGAATCGAACACTTCTAGTGCATATGGTACTGCCGCGAAGGAGATCAGCGTCCCCAAAAGCACACCAATGGGAATTCCGATTATACCCAAGGTGAATGCCTGGCTCCGCACGATCTTGCGGATCTGTTTTGGGGAAGTACCAATGGTCTTGAGCATCCCATAAAACCGGATATCTTTGCTGACAGAAATATACATGACATTGTAGATCAGCAGATAGCCGCTTGCCACGATGATCAGTCCGATGATCCCCACCGCCACGGCAACGATGACAGCAGTAGAAACACTTTCACTTTGTACGTCATAGTCGCCGGTCCATTCCTGTCCTGCCATCAGGGAGATTGAATCGAGCTCTTCCAGCAGCGATTCATTGCCGGAGAGCTTGGCGGAAATAGAAAGAATGCCATCGCTTGAAACCGAGAGTCCCAGATGATCTGCATATGCCTTTGAAACAAAGCATTGGAATCCAGCTGCACCATAGGTGTAATCCGTGAACCAGCCGGAGAGCAGAAATGTCTGC
Source organism: uncultured Ruminococcus sp. (assembly GCA_949283725.1). Taxonomy (GTDB): domain Bacteria; phylum Bacillota; class Clostridia; order Oscillospirales; family Ruminococcaceae; genus Ruminococcus_C. The sequence continues at coordinate 21,195 of CASDUD010000078.1, read as the reverse complement.
GGTGCGCCATCGATATACAAGGTGATCTCCATTTGCAGGGCGGGGTCATCGATCTGTAGTGCCTGTAAGGCGCTTTGCGACAGCATGATCTCCTGTTCGCTGTCGGGATAGCTGCCATGCAGATCGCTAATCGCCGGAGAAAAGTTTTCCTCAAATTCTGTAGTGTTGTAATAATCCAGCACAAAGGTGGAAGCTTGATCTTCTGAGGCGGCGATCCCGGTGGGAATGCGTATGCCTGCGGCGTTCAGATGGCTGCATTGCAACACTTGATCAATCTGCGATTGCGTTGGATGCTCCAGTGTGATAAAGGCCTTTGTTCCTTGTTGGCGCAGCATCATAATGTTGATGTTTTTTCCAAGACTAAACCCAATACTGAACACAGCGGTGAACATAAGCGTTGTGAGAATAATAGCAAGGATGGCAAAGAGATTACGCATGCGATTGTGTCGGATCGATCGAAGGGCAATTTTTCGGACAGCATTCTGGTTATTATTTTTCAGCATGTTGTATCACCTCAGCTTTGTACGACTTTCCCGTCTTCAATCCGGATCATACGATCTGCCATCAATGCAATCTCTTCATTGTGGGTGATCATCACCATGGTCTGATTGAATTCCCGGCTGGTAAGCTTCATCAGCGAAATGACATCCATGCCGGTCTTGCTATCCAGATTTCCGGTCGGTTCATCTGCCAGCAGGATCGCCGGTTTATAGGACAACGCTCTTGCGATGGCGACACGCTGTTGCTGTCCACCGGAAAGTTGATTGGGCATCGCGTGTAATTTCTGCTCCAATCCCAGCGTTTGGATGATCGTTTTCAGATATGCCTTGTCGATTTTGGCGCCGTCCAGTTCAATGGGAAATACCATGTTTTCATAGACATTCAACACGGGAACCAGGTTATAATTCTGAAAGACAAATCCGATGTTCCGGCGGCGGAAAATCGTGAGATTTTCATCATCCATCTGAAAGATCTCTTTTTTCTGGATCCAGACATTCCCCGAGGTGGGACGATCCAGACCACCCAGCATATTGAGCAAAGTGGATTTTCCGCTGCCGGAAGTGCCGATGATGGCAACAAATTCGCCTTCTTCGATTTGGATAGAGACATGGTTGAGCGCGTGTACAGCGTTCTCACCTGTTCCATAAACTTTACATAAATCCTGTGTCTCTAAGACGATCATGCATAATTCCTTCTTTCTTTGTCTTGATTTCAGCTGATGATTTTATAATAGCATACACTTCTTACAGTTTTCTTACGGTTTTTCTTACATATTGCATGATAAATTCTGCTGTGCTATAATAAGGATATCGTGTATAGAAAGGAGCGTATAGGATGGAACGCATCTTGATTGTAGAAGATGATGTTGTCATCAGCGGTGGATTACAGGTGTATCTGGAGAAAAAAGGCTATGTGGTGCAGACGGTGACAACTTTGCAGGCCGCGAAACAAGCGTTGCAAACGCCGTTTGCTCTCTTGCTTTTGGATCTCAATTTGCCGGACGGAGATGGTGTGGTATTTTGTCGGGAAATTCGCCGGACGCAAAATATTCCGATCATATTCTTGACAGCAAGAGACACGGAGGAAGATATGATTGCTGGTTTTCAAAGTGGCTGTGACGATTATATGGCAAAGCCCTTTTCCGTGGAATTGTTATATCAACACATCAAAGCGGTGCTGCGCCGCACATCTGCCGGAGAGGTTTCTGATGTTTTCACAGACGGTGTATTGACGGTTCATTTTTCCAAACGGTCTATTACGCTGCACGATGCGCCGGTCAAGCTGTCTGCAACGGAATATAAGCTTTTGGAACTTCTCATACGCAATAAAGGGCAAGTGTTGACGCGAAACCAGATTTTAGAAAAAATCTGGGACTGTGATGAAAATTATATTGATGAAAACACTTTGAATGTACACATTCGCAGGCTGCGGCAGAAAATTGAGCCGGATGCGAAACGCCCGACATATATTGTGACAGTCTTTGGCATCGGCTATACCTTTGGAGAAATGGCATGAAGTCAGATCGGTTATTCCTTACCATGAAAAAGATCCGGTGGCTTTTGGGCATTGGCGTCGGATCTGGCGTGTTGTGTATTGTGAGTGTACTTTTTTTCTCTGATGCCAACTGGGTGATTACAGGAATCGCGGCGGCAAATGTGCTGGTGTTTGTAGCCATTTTCTTTCTGTTGCATCATACCCATGCAGATTATCTGCAAAGTTTGGTATCCCAGTTGTCGGATCTGACAGATGCACTGGTCACGCTGGAAGAAATACCAGTGTTTTCCGATACAGAGGACACGCTATTGTCGAAATTACAGAGTAAGATCACAAAACTGGTGTTCGTTTTGCGAAAGCAAAAAGGCGATACCATGGTGGAAAAGGAAAAGATACAATCCTTGGTATCGGATCTCTCTCACCAGCTGAAAACGCCGATTTCTAATCTGATGATCTACAGCGAATTTCTGCAGGATGACACGCTTTCTGTGCAAAAGCGGAAGGAATATTTACAAGTCATACAGACTGCTCTTTTGCGGCTGAACTTTTTATCGGAAAGTATGATCAAGATCTCGCGGCTGGAAAGCGGCTTGATTCATCTGCACCCCAAAGTGCAAAGCTGCAACGAAACGGCTTTGCAGGCAATCAAGAGCGCCTATAGCAAGGCGAAGGAAAAGCAGATTGAACTTTGTTATGCGGAAGAGCAGATGCAGATTCTGGCAGATCACGACCGGAATTGGACGGCAGAAGCCATTTATAATTTGTTGGATAATGCGATCAAATATGGAGCGGCACACACCAAGATCACATTGTCTGTGAAACAATATGGTATGTTTTCTGCCATAGAAGTGGCAGATCAGAATGCACCGATTCCGGAAGAAGAACGCTCCAAAATCTTCTCCCGATTTTACCGCGGTAAAAACAGCGTCGGCAAGGAGGGGATCGGCGTCGGGTTGTATTTAACCAGAGAGATTGTTCAGAAACAGGGCGGATATATGACTGTGAAATGTACGTGTTTCGGAAACCATTTTGTGATGGTATTGCCGAAGGGAAATCCTGAGTTTTAAGGCAATGCTGCGCAAAGCAGCCAGGCGCTCTTTGTGAGACATTGTCTGAAATGTCCGGAAGCCTGTTTTTGTGGGTTGTTTTACAAAAATATCAATGGAGGAAGTGAAACGTATGGAAATCATACGTGCGACGGCAGAAGATATTATCTCTGTAAGACGCATTACACAGATGACGATATCTGCCGTTTACCCCAAATATTATCCGATAGGGGCAGTAGAATTTTTTATGCGGCATCATTCCGATGCGCATATTGCAAGGGATATTGCTGATAAAAAAGTGTATCTTTTGCAGGTTGAGGGGGAGAATATCGGAACAGTAACCATTTGTGGAAATGAAATAAGCCGATTATTTGTTCTCCCTGCATTTCAACATAAGGGATATGGAACGTTCTTAATGAACTTTGCGGAAAATCAGGTTATGCAGGATCATCGTATGATCATTCTGGACGCATCACTGCCTGCAAAGAAATTATATCATAAGCGCGGTTATAAGGAGGTGGCGTATCATATGATCGAAACGGAAAATGGAGATTTTCTTTGTTACGACACAATGGTAAGGATGCAATAAAAATAATTCTTAGAAGGCTTCTGATGGCAGGATGTTGTAAGGTCACACAGATGCACGAGTTTATAGAAAGAGATCAACGGTACAGAGGTTTCTCTTTTTTACAGATATATTTCCGAAAAATTCATAATCTCTGGAAAAAAGTCATTGCATCTTTTTGCAGAATGTGGTATAATGTACTTATACTCGGTGTGGTCTGTGGTCGGTCTTTGTTGCTTGCACGTCTGCACCCCTATCATGCATGAAATATGATCATGCGTGGGCTTTCCATTTTACTATAACCATGGATGTTGGAGGTATCATGATGACAGAGAAAGAATTGTATCAGCAATGGCTGACGTATGCGACAGAGGATGTGGATCTGCAAGAAGAACTGCGTTCAATTGCTGCGGATGAGGCGGCTATTAATGACCGCTTTTACCGGGATCTCGAATTTGGTACCGGCGGCTTGCGGGGTGTGATTGGGGCTGGTACTTATCGGATGAACATCTATACCGTTCGCCGGGCAACCCAGGGACTAGCACTGTATGTCAATTCGGCATTCACCTCGCCAAGTGTTGCGATTTCTTACGACAGCCGTATTAAGTCGGATGTGTTCGCAAGGGCGGCTGCAGAAGTACTTGCTGCCAATGGCATTCGGGTTTATATTTACAATCGTCTTATGCCAACGCCGCTGCTCTCTTATGCTGTGCGTGCGCAGCACTGCAGTGCCGGCATTATGGTGACAGCGAGCCATAATCCAGCGAAATACAATGGCTATAAGGTATATGGTAGTGATGGCTGCCAGATGACTATTGACGCTGCCAATGCCGTGCTGGAAAAAATCAATGCATTGGATATGTTTGCAGATGTCAAGCATATGGACTTTGATCAGGCAGTAGCAGAGGGGCTGATTACCTATACGCCGGAGTCAGTGGTAGAGGCATATTATGCAGATGTGCTGAAACAGAGCCTGAATCCGCAGCTTTGTGCAGAGAGTGGACTCAAGATCGTTTATACGCCGCTGAACGGTACGGGGAATGAGCCGGTGCGACATATTCTCTCACAGATCGGTATTTCGGATGTTACCGTAGTGCCGGAACAGGAGAAGCCCGATGGAAACTTTACAACTTGTCCTTATCCCAATCCGGAGATCCGCGAAGCACTGCGTCTCGGATTGGAACTGTGCGAAAAGGTAAAGCCAGATCTGCTTTTGGCGACCGATCCGGACGCAGATCGTGTGGGCATTGCTGTACCAGATGGCAACGGTGGTTATGCATTGTTTACCGGCAATGAAGTGGGTGCGATGCTAATGGAATATATTTGCCAGCAGCGGACGGAAAAGGGCACGATGCCCAAGGATCCTATCTGCGTAAAGACCATCGTAACCACCGATATCTGTAATGCCATTGCCAAGGCATATGGCGTGCAGATCATTGAGGTGTTGACGGGCTTTAAGTTTATTGGAGAGCAGATTGGTTTCCTCGAAGAAAAGGGCGAGGAAGATCGCTATCTCTTTGGCTTTGAGGAAAGCTATGGCTATCTGGCGGGTACTTATGTGCGGGATAAAGATGCCGTAGTGGCTTCCATGCTGATTTGTGAGATGGCAGCTTATTATCGCACAAAGGGTATTTCGATGATAGAAGCGCGCAAGCGGATGTATGAAAAGTATGGGGTCTATGTGCACACGCAGCATAGTTTCACATTCGAGGGCGAAAGCGGCATGATTCAGATGCAGAATATTATGACACATCTGCGGGAAAACCCGCTGACGGAGATCGATGGGCTGAAGGTATTGCAGTTTGATGACTATGCAACAAGCATCTCGAAAAATCTGATGACGGGTGAAGAATCGGCGATTACGTTGCCGAAGTCCAATGTGCTGGCGTTTACGCTGGAAGGTGGTGCAAAGGTGATCATTCGTCCTTCTGGCACGGAGCCAAAGATCAAGGCATACTATACAGTAACAGCGGATACGCAGGAAGCAGCCGCAGCCAAGGAAACTTCATTGGATGCTGCTTTCTGTAAAGTGATCCTGTAAGTCAAATCGAAAGATTTTGTAATTCTATAGAAGATCACCCCCGGTTCTGGTGAGAATCGGGGGTATCTTTTTTGCCCATTTATTATTTTGGCGATGTACTGTCAATATAAGCATAGCGTGTATTCCCGTAGACGTATGAACGTATTTGTGGGAATACACGCTCTAGTTTTTGAGATTGTTTACTTTTTTATGCATTCGGATAGGTGGCTTCTGTTATTGTTTGTGTAGTGCTTACAGCTGGAACCGTGGGTATATTACTCGTTCCGGCGGGCAGAATGGCGTGCTGTTGCAAATACTGCTCCCAATGTGGCAGCGCATTGCCTAGTAAATGAATACCATCAGAAGTAAGTGTGGCGTTCAGACAGCCATTTTCATCGGCAACCGCCTCGTTGACGTTGAGATAATAGATACGGTCACTCGGCTTTTCCAGCTGCTGTAGGGCATTGTTGCGTACCTGCACATTTTGGTTGTTGATGGCACCGCTTGGGTCATCTTTTGCTGCTGAAACGTAGAGAATGCTTTGAAGATAGATAATGGCATTCGGCTGTGCCTGGCGCACTTGGGCAATGACGTCTGCATAGGCCGCTGCCCATTTTTCTGCCGTACCTGTCCCCAGTTCATTTAGTCCCAGCATGATGTACACTTTGCCATAAGTTTGTTGCGTGAGTTTTTGCGCTAAGGTACATGATTCACTGCGGTTGGGATTGCCTGCGGCCTTTTCTTGCACATCGTATACCGTCATGCCTACACTGCAAAAATAGTCGGCATTGGTCAAGTCACCGTAGAGTGCCAATCCCTCTGTACGAGAATCGCCAATGAAAAGTGCATCATCAAAATAGCTGGCTGAAACCTGCTGAAAGCTGGGCGGAGCAGTTGTCACAGGCGGCGGGGCTGTTGTCTGCACTTGACTTTCTTGACTTTCCGTGGGTGTGGTCGTTTCCATCGTCTGTGTAATTTGAATATCAGCCGTTTTTGGCGGTTCGTCTGCGGAAATATGCTGCAATAGGCTCCATATATTGGTATAAATGGCTGCACCCAGAAAAGCGAGAAGAATGCCATATTTTTTAAGAAATTTCATTAGTTTCAAGGGCAATCGACTCCTTAGAATTGTAGATAGTTAAAGGGATTATTGGTCTGCGTCATCATCGCATGGACAGAATAGAAGAAAATCACGATCAACAGCAGGATGCATGGCAGCGTGTGCTTGCACTTTTTATAGAAATAAGTGGGGATGGGTGTGCTAAAAAGGATGCAGGGAAGGAAAATCTTCCAGTAATCCTGCCACGCCGCCACAGCATCGCGTGTATTGGCACGCACTTCTTCACTGGATAGGAATGGAAATAAGCGGGTGAAATAAATACCAAGCTGATGCAAATCTGGTATCGCAAAAATCATCCATGTAAGTGGGATCAAGAAGATTATATAGAGATGCTTTAGGATATATGTTTTTTCCAATAGCTTGCCATAGACATTTTTCTCCAGGGTGAGTAATACAAAAAACACCATTCCCCAGATCAAAAAGTTCCAGCTGGCACCATGCCAGATGCCAGTGAATGCCCACACAACGAGCATATTGCGAATGGTTTTACCTCTGCCGCAGCGGTTTCCGCCCAGCGGTATGTAAACATAGTTGCGGAACCAGCGTCCCAATGTGATATGCCAACGCCGCCAGAACTCTGAAGCAGAACCCGACATATAGGGCAGATGAAAGTTTTCGGGCAGTTCAAATCCCAGCATTTTTCCAACGCCCATGGCCATCAGCGAATAGCCAGCAAAATCAAAGTAAATTTGAAAGCTATATGCAAAAGCACCCATCCAGGCATACGGCGTGGAAATGCTGTCATAGCCAATGACAGACAGATTGTTCCAGAGGCTATACATAGGATTGGCGAGCAGACATTTTGCGCCCAGACCGAGGGTAAACGTCTGCATCCCTTCTTGGAATAAGCGGATATTGATGGTGCGCTGTAAAAGCTGCGGGCGGATCTCCCCATATTGACAGATTGGCCCTGACAATAGCTGTGGGAACATACAGAGGTAGGTGCCTAGGTGCAGGATATTAGTGGCAGGTCGACACTTTTGGGTATAGGCATCGATGAGATAAGAAGTGATTTGAAAGGTGTAGAAGCTGATGCCCAGCGGCATCGTTAGCGACAGTGTGGGAATCTCTAGATGAAGCACAGAAAGCAGATGGTTGAGATTTTCAATCAGGAAGTTTGTATATTTGAAGAAAACCAGGAGTCCGAAATTGTACACGAGTCCGACAATCAGCATTTTCTTGGAAAAACCACTTTTGCGGGCGGCCGGACTGCACATGACCCTGGAAATGATGAGATTCACCAGTAGAGACAACAAAAGTAACAGGGTAAACCAACCACTGCCGAAAGCGTAAAATACAAGGCTGCCGATGATCAATGTGGCATTGCGCAGTTTCGGCGGCGTCAGGTAGTACGCCAGTAAAAACAACGGAAAAAATCGAAATAAAAAGTCGATGGTATTGTATATCATGAAACGTTTTCCCACTCCTTTGAATGGGATACGCAGTGCCTGTCTTTGAAGTGTCAGCATTTTCGTGTGAATCCTGTGTACCCCAGTGTGTATTTCTTTGTACATCTATACATCTATTGATTGTAGTATACCAGAATTCGACGAATTTTGCAACTGTTTGTACCAGATAAAAAGTTACAGAAAAGTGACATTTTCAAAAAAAAGAAAATGGAAACAATACCATGCCAAATTTTATAAAAAACACTGCTTAAGAAAAAGTCAGTAATATGCGGGAATTTTACTGCAAACAAAGATATACTTGCCATATAGATGCCAAACAATCTCTTATGCAGTCGCTGAAAATTTTTCTTTTTTTCGACAAAAAATTCCTTTATTTCCAATTGACTTTTGAAAAATCTTGTGCTATACTAAATAGCGAGGAGATTCCCCGGAAGGTTTCACACCAGTTCTACGGCGAAATAAAGAACAGGAACGGTACTTTCCAATATTAGTAAAGGCACTGTCACATACGAAGGTCTGTCTGGATGATTGCGCATCTAGATGGACAGGGAAACAATCGTATGATGATAGGGTCTTTATTTTTTTGTGCATGAAAAATCTCAAAGGATATAGAGCTTAGGGCTTATTTGAAAAATCCATACACCTGTAAAAAATGCCCATAAACCGTTGTCTGCGTTATTGAAGATTCCTGCCAGGCGAAGGAAAGCCTGCCTGCGGAATTTCTCCTAGCATCCAGCAGTCTCTGGGCATTTTTTGAATATAGCCATTTTTCAAACAGACTCTAGCGCGTGTTTCCATAAGATATTGATGCGGATTTTCAAGCAAAATTTTTCTGTATACAGGGCAGAAATCCGTAGGCAGCCTGTCACCCGGCAAGGATTTTGAACGCAGCAGACGGGAAATTTTGCCGAAAAGACGCACATATGCGTTTATGTGAACACGCTTTAGTCAACGACTTCATATCCTTGCGCAGTAATGGCTCGTTTTAGGATTTCGTCATCTACCGCTGTATGCAGCTGGACGGTAACGGTACCTTCCGTGTGACTGGCTTTTGCTGAATCAACCGCTGGAATGGCTTCCAGGCATTTTTTTACGGTAGCTTCACAGTGCGGGCACATCATGCCCTTGACTTGAAATGTGCGTACTTCCATTGTGTGTTCCTCCTGAGAATGTTCTCCCTGATACTGGGAGATGGGTTGTAAATTTTGAATGGCATTTCGTCTGGGTTTGTCCCGATGTGTGCGGTGCAGGGGAAAGAAGTTCAGCCGCAGAGCATTGGTGACAACACAGAAGCTGGACAGGCTCATGGCAGCCGCGCCGAACATGGGATTGAGTTGCCACCCGAAAATGGGAATCCAAACGCCTGCCGCCAACGGAATGCCAATGACATTATAAATGAACGCCCAGAACAGATTTTCGTGGATGTTGCGCAATGTGGCACGGCTTAGCCGGATGGCTGCCGGCACATCGGTCAACTGGCTGTTCATCAGTACGATATCAGCCGCATCTATGGCGATATCGGTACCTGCGCCAATGGCAATGCCGATGTCTGCGCGGGTCAGTGCCGGGGCATCGTTGATGCCATCACCGACCATTGCCACTTTTCCCTGTTCGGACAGCTGCCGGATAACGGCTTCCTTCTGGGCGGGCATCACGCCGGCAACGACTGTATCCACGCCTACCTGTGTTCCAATGGCAGTAGCAGTGCGGATATTGTCGCCGGTAAGCATGACCACCTGGATCCCCATGCGGTGCAGCTGCTCCACTGCTGCGGGACTTTCTGGCTTGATGGTATCTGCCACTGCAATGACCCCCAGCAGTGTATGTCCCCTTCCAAAGAACAGCGGGGTCTTGCCGGATGCCGCCAGCGATTCCGCTTGGCTGCGCATTGTAGCGGATACTACCGTTTTTTGCGTAACAAAGGCAAGGTTCCCAGCGTACAGCGGCTCACCCGCCCAGGTGGCTTCCAGTCCGTTGCCCGGCAGTACTTGGAAATCTGATATCGATTCCGGTTGGATGGCATGCTCCTTGCCATATTGTACGATAGCACGGGCGAGTGGATGTTCACTGCGGGTCTCCAGTGAAACCGCTGCGATCAGTAGGTCTGCTTTCTCAACAGATTCTTCTGGCAGAATGTCGGTGACAACTGGCGTACCATGGGTGATGGTTCCCGTTTTATCCATAACAACGATCTGCACCTTGCCTGTTTCCTCTAGCGAGATGGCCGTCTTAAAGAGAATGCCGTGCTTGGCACCCATCCCATTGCCCACCATAATGGCGACCGGCGTAGCGAGTCCTAGGGCGCAAGGGCAGCTGATAACCAATACCGAGATAGCACGTGCCAGCGCATCGCCGGCGGACGCTCCAACAAGTAGCCAAATAACCAGTGTCAATACGGCAATGAGGACAACTACGGGAACAAAGATCCCCGACACTCTGTCTGCCACCTTGGCAATCGGTGCCTTGGATGCCGAAGCGTCCCGAACCATACGGATAATCTGGGCAAGCGTTGTATCCTTTCCCACTCGTGTGGCGCGACATCGCAAAAAGCCAGACTGGTTGAGTGTTGCTGTTGAGACAACATCGCCTACCGTTTTATCCACTGGAACGCTTTCTCCTGTCAGAGCCGATTCATCGACAGCGCTTGTACCCTCTAGCACAATACCATCCACAGGGATGCTCTCGCCGGGGCGCACCAGAAAGATATCGCCCGGCTGCACCTGTTCCACCGGGATGGTCACTTCCTTTTCTGTCTGCCAGACCACCGCCGTTTTAGGGGAAAGGCGCATCAGCCCTTTGAGTGCGTCGGTTGTCTTTCCCTTTGCATAGGATTCCAGCATTTTCCCCACGGCAATCAGTGTCAGAATCATAGCGGCTGATTCAAAATAGAACTCGTGGAGATAGTGAAAAGCGTGCGTCATATCTCCTGCTGTCATTGCAGCAGACATGGCAAACAGGGCATAGAGGCTATAGCCAAAGGAGGCACCTGCACCTAGTGCCACCAGTGTATCCATATTGGGTGCTCCATGCACGAGTCCTCGAAAACCACGAACAAAGAACTTTCGGTGAATCAGCATAATGCAAATCGTTAGCAGCAGCTGTATCAGTCCGATTGCCATAGGGTTCTCAGCGATGATCGTCGGCAGCGGCCAATGCCACATCGTATGCCCCATGGAAATATACATCAGTACCACCAGAAATCCAATAGAGGTGATCACTCGCCGCTTTAGAACTGGTAGCTCCTGATCTTCCAGTACTGTTTCCGCTGCGCTGGCGTTGCTTTCTGTCGGTTCTTCTTGATCCGTTTGGCGGGATGCACCATAACCCGCTTTCTCTACTGCCGCAATAATATCTGCTGGCGCAGCCGAGCCTTCGACTCCCATCGAATTCGTTAGAAGGTTGACAGAACATTCTGTCACACCCGGCACTTTTGAGACTGCTTTTTCCACTCGGGCGCTGCAAGCTGCACAACTCATGCCCGTTACTTGATATTGTTCCATGGTATGACACCTCCCATATATGTATATTCATAAATGCCATAGCAGCTATGGCTCAAACGTCTATTTCATCAATTTTTGTAGAGTCATCACCAATTCATCGATGACCTCATCTTTGCCTGCACGAATATCATTTGCCACACATGTGCGGATATGATTGGCAAGTAATTCCTTATTAAAAGCATTTAGTGCTGCCGTTGCTGCTGCCACTTGCACCAGAATATCTGGGCAATATGCATCTTTTTCAACCATGCCACGGATGCCTCGAATTTGTCCTTCGATGCGGTTCAGTCGATGAATCAGCCGAGTGTATTCTGCTTTCGAACGAATTTTTGTCTTTTGGCATATGCAGCCTGCTGCCACTGGGTTTGAGGCAATCGCGGTCTCCTGTGTCATCTCTGGCTCTGAATCTTGTACTTTCTTCATCTCATCCATACCATTGTCTCCTTTTTGTGGCTGATTTGTTCACTTCATATGGATATTATATACCCCCACGGGGTATATGTCAAGAGGCGTATGCAAAAAATAATTGAACAATTTGTAACGTTTTTCAAACAAAACTATTGTGCGAGATGGCGCCAGCAGGGAGGAAGGCTTAAAAATAGACAGTAATGTTTTTTTATTATGTTTATCCATATTTGCGCTGGTTGACAGATTGTGAAAAGTGTGTTATGATAATATACAAATAGCAGAGTAGTTGACCAAGCGTAAAGTGCCTTTTGGACGGGGAGTTGCTGAGAGGACGAAAAAATATGATTTTGCGGTTTGGTCATCGCATCCCGCTGCTGCATACTGGATATTGTGGTGACGCCGCACAAAGCGATTCAGCGGTTCGCCTTCGCATCTGTTTGGTATCTTTTTTGTATATTTTTCTGTTTTTGTTATAAAATGATCGCACTAAGATGTCAAATATGCGCTTATAGGCGGTGTTGCCTATACCAAAAACGTCCTCTATGTGGTGCTTTTGCCTCATGAGGACGTTTTTTTGCGGGAGTTTGTGGATGTCGATTCCCCGTCGGCTTTGCATGGAATGCGGGAGGAAGATGGAGGAATGGAAACCATGGACGATATACAGGCAACTGCCTATTTACAGAATGCCGCCCGGCGGGGCAGCCAATATGGATTACAGCGCATCCGGGCATTGTTGTGCCATCTGGGAAATCCGCAGGACACCATTCGTTGGGTACATATTGCAGGGACAAATGGGAAAGGCTCCGTACTGGCATATTTGGCGCATATACTTATCCGTGCGGGCTATCGAGTAGGCAGTTTCACCTCGCCCGCCGTATTTTCCCGCCAGGAAACCATCCAGGTGAACGGTGTACCCATTCCCAGGGAAGCATTTGCCGTCCAGATGACAAACATTGCCCGGGCGGCGGCGCAGATGGACACACCGCCTACGGCTTTTGAAATGGAGACAGCACTGGCGATGTGCTACTTTCAGGCACAGAAGTGTGATATAGCCCTGTTGGAGACAGGTATGGGCGGAGCAGAGGATGCTACCAATGTGGTAACTTCTACATTGCTGGAAATTTTCACACCTATCAGCCGAGATCATACTGCCTTTTTGGGAGATACGCTGCAAGCCATTGCCACACAAAAAGCCGGCATTCTAAAGCCGGGGACGGTGGCTGTTTCGGCTTCTCAACCATCAGAAGTAGAACAGGTACTGCGGCAGGCGTGTGCGGAAAAGCAGTGTGCCCTTACGATCGTCGATCCTCATGCCGTTGCACATGTGCAGAACATGGGAGCATTTCAATGCTTTTCCTATAAAGCATGGCACGCTGTTCGAATCCAGATGGCAGGGGATTATCAGATATGCAATGCAGCACTTGCACTGGAAGCGGTGGAGGCACTGCGTGGGAAAGGCATCGTTGTGCCGGATGCCGCCGTATATCGGGGCATGGAAGCGGCGGTCTGGCATGGACGATTTACGATTTTGCAGCATATGCCCCTGGTGATTCTCGATGGGGCGCATAATGCTGCGGCTGCCGATGCCCTGCGTCAGGCATTGGTGTCGTATTGTCCAGGAAAACGGCTGTTCTTTGTCATGGGAATGTTTCGGGATAAGGATTATGGGGCTGTGGCGGCGCGCACTGTACCGCTAGCAGCGTATGTGGTCACGGTGACACCGCCTTGCCCGGAGCGAGCACTGCCGGCCGAGACGCTGGCGAAAACGGTTTCGGCATATGGTGTACCCGTGGAGACGGCAAACAGTGTTTCTGCGGCAGTTACCCGCTGCTTGTGTCTGGCACAGCCGTCAGACGGCATCGTGGTTTTTGGCTCGCTTTCGATTTTACAGGCGGCAGAGCAGGCGGTTTGCCAATATAATGGCAGCCTACCGGGATCGGAGGAGAGATACGCATGAGTATGGAACGCATACAGAAAATATGTCACCATCCACTGTGGTGTCGATATATCGAAGCCATTCGGGTATTGGAACAGGATCGGATTTTTTGTCGTCATGACCCAGCCCATTTTTTAGATGTAGCTCGACTGGCACAGTTGGAAAACTTGGAACAGCATCGGCAAATTGAGAAGGAATGGATTTATGCTGCTGCACTGCTGCATGATATCGGTAGACACCTTGAATATACCGAGGGCATCCCCCACGACCAGGCGAGTGCTGCACTGGCACCAGATATTTTGCAGGACTGCGGATTTTCCTCAGTGGAGTCCCAGAGGATTGTGGAGGCGATTCGGTTGCATCGCACGCCAGAGACCGCCGTCCGTTCTGATTTGGCCGGGCTGATTTATCGGGCAGATAAAAAATCACGAATGTGTCTGTTCTGTTCGGCAGAGCCGCAGTGTGATTGGAGCCATGAGAAGAAGAATTGGACGGTTATGGAATAGAGTGTGCTGATATATGTGGGCATGAAAAAATATTTTTGCGCGCTTTTTGGCAATGCACATAGCATTTTATGGATATACGTAGAATGGAGAATGTTATGAAAATTGGGAATAGAATGTTTGACACCGAACACGACTGCTATATCATGGGTATTTTGAATGTTACGCCCGATTCGTTTTCGGATGGCGGAAAGTGGAATGATATGACGCGTGCGCTAAAACATGTTGAGGAAATGATTGGGGAGGGCGCTGCCATCATTGATGTGGGCGGTGAATCTACCCGTCCTGGTCATCAACCTATCTCTGTACAGGCAGAAATCGAACGTGTGGCACCAGTGATTGCTGCTATTAAGCAGCGGTTTGATATCCCCGTATCTATTGACACCTATAAAAGTGCGGTGGCGGAGGCAGCATTGCAGGCGGGGGCAGATCTGGTCAACGACATCTGGGGGTTGCAATATGATGTGAATATGGCACCGCTGATTGCTCGCTGGCAGGTGCCGGTCTGCCTGATGCACAATCGAAAACCAGCTGACTACACGAACTTTCTCTCGGAGATGCAGCATGACATGAAGACGTGCGTCGACCGGGCATTGGCGGCGGGGATTGCATCGGAACGAATTATTTTGGATCCCGGCGTTGGTTTTGGAAAGACTTATCAACAGAATCTGGCAGCCATCCACCATCTGGATGTGCTGACAAAGCTAGGCTATCCGGTACTGCTGGCGACCTCTCGGAAGTCGGTTATTGGTTTATCGCTTGACCTGCCGCCGGAACAGCGGCTGGAAGGGACGCTGGTGACAACGGTGATGGGCGTGCTGCAACACGCTGCCTTTATCCGGGTGCATGATGTTGCCCCGAATCTTCGTGCCATTCGTATGGCACAAGCCATTTTACAGGAGGAAAAGCCCCATGGACAAACTGCCTTTGGATACCATTGAAATTGATGCATTGGAGGTGTTCGCCAATCATGGCGTGTTCCCGGAGGAGACAGCACTGGGACAAAAGTTCCTGCTCTCCATGACGCTGTATGTAGACACGAGTTGTGCTGGATTCTCAGATTGTCTGGACGATTCCATCGACTATGGTGCAGTAGCACATTTTGCCACTGATTGGACGAAATCACATCCTCGAAAGCTGTTGGAGGCTGCTGCGGAGGATTTAGCGACAGCGATTTTGACACATTATCCGCTTTTACAGGGCATTCGTCTGCACTTAGGAAAGCCTTGGGCACCGGTGGGGCTGCCACTTCGGGAAGTCTCCGTCACCATTCACCGCTTTTGGCATACAGCCTATCTGGGGCTTGGCTCCAATCTAGGCAATCGAAAGCAGTATTTAGATGATGCTGTGCAGGCACTGCGCAATGATGTGCGGTGCCGTGTAAAGGCAGTCTCTAGCTATCTGGAAACGAAACCTTATGGCGGGGTGGAACAAGGTGATTTTTTAAACGCCTGTCTCTGCCTGGATACGCTCTATACGCCGGGGCAGCTGTTGACACGTCTACACGCTATTGAGGCAGATGCCCACCGAGAGCGTCAGATACACTGGGGACCCCGCACGCTGGATTTGGATATCCTGCTGTATGATGATCTGGTCATGGATACGCAGACGCTGACGATCCCCCATGCAGATATGCACAATCGAACATTTGTGCTGGTGCCGCTGGCAGAGATCGCACCCTATAAGCGGCATCCAGTTTTGCAAAAGACTATGGTTCAGTTGTTGCGTACTTTGCAGACGGTGGAATAAGCCGGATGTCTGCGAGATTTTTACTATGTGCTTTTTATGAAAAATGTGTCCCGTTTGCTTGACAAATATATCATAGTATGTTAAAATGTGTACGTTGGTTGGGTGGAAAATCGGGTAAGGGGTGCCGCACACATCTGGGCGGCTTTTATGGTGCCCTCCAATGGACAGCAAGTCAACCATTGTTTTTAGAAAGGAATCGTGTACTCGTGAATCGTCAGGAAAAAATTACGAAAACAACGGGGCAAATTCTTAAGGAAAACATCTGTACCCTTTTTAATTTGCTCAATCTCATTATCGCCATTGCCTTGATTTGCGTACAGGCATGGTCGAATCTATTTTTCATCGCTATCATTGCCCTTAACACAAGCATCGGTATTATACAGGAGATCAAAGCCAAACGGCTGATTGAAAAGCTGTCGCTTTTGTCTGCGCCCAAGGCAACTGTAGAGCGTAATGGCGAGGCAATGCAGATTGACATCACTGAAATCGCACTGGAAGATATACTTCTGTTGGAAAGCGGCAACCAAATTTGTGCCGATGCGGTGGTTCAGGAGGGGACAGTGGAGGTCAATGAATCGCTGCTGCCCGGTGAATCGGATGCGATTCTTAAAAAGCCGGGGGATTCCCTCTTGTCCGGTAGTTCTATTATCAGCGGTAAGTGCCGTGCGCAGGTCATCCATGTGGGGGATGATAACTATGCTTCGAAAATCGCCAAGGAGGCGAAAAAGTCTAAGGCACTCAGTTCTGAACTGGTGCTGTCCATGCGTAAGGTCACAAAGCTGACGGGTTTTATCATCATTCCGCTGGGCATTCTGCTACTGGTGCAGGCGTTGTTTCTTCGGGATAACGATATGTACGAAGCCGTGGTTAGTACGTCGGCAGGGCTGCTGGGGATGCTGCCAAAGGGGCTGTATCTACTAATTAGTATCGGTCTGGCAGCTGGTATCATTGCCTTGTCCAGAAAAAATGTTCTCGTACAGGATCTGTACTCTCTAGAAAATCTCGCGCATGTCGATGTACTTTGTCTGGACAAGACAGGCACGCTTACAGAAGGCAGAATGCAGGTGGAAAAAACCATCCTGTTTCCCGGAGCGAACGAGGCGGTACTGAAAGAATATATGGGCAGTTTTCTCACCCATACTTCTGATAATAACGCCACTTTTCAGGCGATGAATGCCTATTTTGCCCGCAATGAGGTGCATACCATGGCGGCACAGACGCCATTTTCTTCTGATCGAAAATGGAGTGCTATGACGTTTGAGGACGGGCAGACGCTGGTGGTGGGGGCACCGGAAAAACTTTCTGCAAAGGCACTGCCGGACGATATTCAGGCGTGTATGCAGGCGGGGAAACGTGTGCTGCTTGTCGGTCTTACAAAAGAATCGATGGACAAGTCTGCGCCACTGCCGCCACTGGATCTGTTGGCAGCAGTGACCATTGTAGACCCTATTCGGAAAAATGCCACAGCAGCCATGGACTACTTCCGGGGTGAGGGCGTCGCAGTCAAGATTATTTCTGGAGACAATCCTGTGACCGTTTCTGCCATCGCCGCCCAGGCAGGCGTGCCAGGGGCAGAACACTATATCGATATGAGTCAACTGGATGAAAATGTATCCATGACAGAACTAGCAGAGCAGTACTCTGTTTTTGGGCGTGTAACGCCTGTACAAAAAAGGCAGCTGGTCGATGCGCTGCATCAGAACCAGCACAAAGTGGCGATGACTGGGGACGGGGTCAACGATCTGCTGGCTCTAAAAGAGGCAGATTGCAGCATTGCTGTGGGGCAGGGCAGTGATGCCGCCCGCCAGGTGGCACAGCTGGTACTGCTCGATTCGGATTTCTCGGTGTTGAAAGATGTACTGATGCAGGGTAGACGTGTCGTCAATAACGTTACAAAATCCGCAGGTGTGTTCTTTATCAAGACGCTCTATTCTATTCTACTTTGTTTCATCTGTCTGTTAACGAATACCCCGTTCCCCTTTATTCCCATTCAGATTACTCTGATCGACTTGATGATTGAGGGCTATCCGGCATTTTTCGCCTCTTTCGAACCCAATGCCAAAAAAGTGGATACTCGTTTCCTGCCGGAAGCGATCCGCCGTGCCGCGCCGAATGCGCTGGCGTTTACGTGCTGCTTTGTGATTTACCTTGTACTTTATGCGTTTGGCATTCTGGGCGAAACAGGGGAGAACACACAGGCAAACGCCATTCTATATCTCTTGATCGGTACCATTGGTATCATGGGCGTCTGGAAAATGTGTATGCCATGGAATAAGCTCCGGGCGTTCCTCAGTATTTCTACTACCGTATTTTTCTATGGAGCAATTGCTGTGCTGCTCTTCTGTAAGGATCATATCCTCCATCTGGATATTCTACATATGGCGGTTCCCAGTGCCACCTCCTTCCTGTTCTTAATTGGATTTGTGGTGCTTAGTTTTCTGCTGGAGCGCATATTTGCTTGTACACTATTCCGTCATGCGCCTAAGAGTAAATTGCTGCGGCTTTGAGTCGAAACGTTGACCATAAAGCCGATCTATGAAAGAACCTGTCTGCACATGATGCAGGCAGGTTTTCATCATCTTTTGAAAGGAAATGATATCATGCTGGAAAAGATCATTCAAAAGTGCATTCCCAACAGCAGCCATTATGATGACCCTCAGGTACGGAGATCTTATGGGAATTTTACCAGTATCATAGGCATTGCCTGTAATATTTTATTATTTGGGATCAAGTATACCATGGGTACACTGACCCATTCTATTGCCATTTTGTCAGACGCTTTTAACAACCTTTCCGATTGCGCCAGTTGTCTGATTGCCATGTTCGGCTATAAACTGGCAGCAAAGCCTGCGGATAAGGGGCATCCCTTTGGACATGGGCGAATGGAGTATCTCACCTCGCTGGTGATTGCGGTGATGATTGCGCTGATGGGGTTTGAACTGCTCAGGAGTGCTGTACAGAAGATTTTGCATCCCGAGCCAATCACTTTTCGCTGGGTGACGCTGGTGGTGCTGTTGCTTTCCATTGGTGTAAAACTTGGCATGGCATGGCTCAACACTCGAATCGGCAAGCGCATCCAGTCGTCTGCCATGTTGGCTACTGCCAAAGATAGCCGAAGCGATGTCATTGCAACGAGTGCTACGCTGCTGGCACTGGTCTGCTCACGGTTTACGGACTTGCCAGTGGATGGCGTTATGGGTATGGCTGTGTCGCTGTTTATTCTGAAAACGGCTTATGATATCATTCGGGAAACAGTGGGGGAATTATTAGGGCGTCCGGCGGATCCCGATGTTGTACAGAAATTGAAAGAGTTGCTGCTCGCCTATCCTGATATTTTGGGTATTCACGACCTGGTGCTGCATAACTATGGACCGGGCAAAACGATGGGCAGCTGCCATGTAGAAGTGCGCAGCGATTCTGACTTTGTCACGATCCACGAGATCGTTGACCAGGCGGAACACGCTGTGTATCATCAGCTGGGCATTATGATGACGATTCACATGGATCCCATCGAGCTAGATAACGAGACAGTAAACCACTATCGTACAATCACGGAGCAGATTCTGCATGGATTGGATGCTTCTCTGAGTCTGCATGACTTCCGGCTGGTGTCCGGAAATCAGGTGAACCGACTGCTCTTTGATGTTGTCGTACCCTTTGATTGTGCCTATACCAATGCCCAGCTTCAAGAGATGATTGACGGTCAATTGCGCGAGGCAGATGCCACCTGTCAGACCGACATCACCTTTGACCGAGATTTCACGGGCTGACGTTTGATACGCCCGCATATGATGAAACCACCTCCTGTATGAACTCATGCTCTCACAGGGGGTGGCTTACTTTATCATGACGTTTTATGTTTTTCGATATTTATGCCCGCAGCAGTTGGATGAATTGCATGAAATGTGCCATGCCTTCGGCGGTGCGCTTGAATACGCCGGCATCCAGCAGCACCTGTTCAAAGACTTTTCCAATTTCTTGTCGGAGAATGGTGGGGGCAGTATCAGCGTTCGCATCCGGATACTGTGCCCGAAGTTGTTCCATCCAAGTCGCATGGCTTGCCAGGGCAGGTACTGCCGTGCAGTCAATGGAAGTATCGCACAGTGCCTTTTCCAGCACTGGCAGTTCCTCTGCCAGTCTTGCCGGCAGTACCGCCAGTCCCATTACTTCAATCAGTCCGATATTTTCCTTCTTGATGTGGTGCAGTGCTGGACCGGGGTGATACAGTCCCAGTGGACGCTCCGGTGTAGTCAAGTTGTTGCGCAGTACCAAGTCACATTCATAGCATCTGCCCCGCATTCGGGCGATGGGGGTGATTGTGTTGTGTGGCACGCCGTCTGTTTCTGCATAGATCTGCACGGTCGGGTCGCTGTATGGCCGCCAAGCGGTCAGCACTTTGTCACACGCCGCCGCGAGTGCCGAGCGATTCTCACTTTGCAGTCGGATGACTGACATCGGCCATTTGACAATGCCCGCCTGTACGGCTGGATGATCCGGCAGGTGGAAGGCCGTTTCAATGGGTGCTTTTTCCATAGCAAAGGTATAATGGCCACCTTGGAAGTGTTCGTGGCTCAAGATAGAGCCACCCACGATTGGCAAATCAGCGTTGGAGCCAATAAAATAGTGCGGCAGCAGCTCCAGTAGATCAAACAGTTTTTCAAAGACGGAAGCATCAATTACCATGGGGATGTGCTGCTGGTTGAATACGATGCAGTGCTCATTATAATAGCCGTAGGGAGAATATTGCAAGGCCCAGTCTGCACCATGGATACGAATGGGGATAGGGCGCAGATTTTGTCTCGCTGGGTGGGTGCGTGTTCCAGCAAATCCTGTGTTTTCGATGCATAGCTGACACGCCGGATAAGATGCCTTCGGCTGGTTTTTCGCCGCAGCAATATCTCTGGGGTCTTTTTCTGGTTTGGAACGGTTGATGGTGATATCAAG
>CASDUD010000077.1 GCA_949283725.1 uncultured Ruminococcus sp. | reverse complement strand
TCTCATAGAACATCACACCGACGGAGTAGATGTCGCTCTTGGCATCGATATCATCTCCTCGTGCCTGTTCCGGGCTGATATAATGTACCGTACCAATCGCCTGGTCTGTGGCAGTACGGCTTTCTTCACGGGCAAATTTTGCAATACCAAAGTCCATGACCTTGATGGTACCGTCGGTCAGCAGCATGATATTCTGGGGTTTGATATCCCGGTGAACAATGCCCCGGTTGTGGGCGTGCTGGAGCGCACGCAGGATTTGGATCACAAAATGCACCGCATCCTTCCAGTTCAAAACCCGTTCGCTGTCGATATAATCCTTCAGCGTAATACCATCAATATATTCCATTACGATATACTGCATCTTGTCCGAAAATCCCATATCATAAATTTTTACGATATTGGGATGGGACATCATGGCAATCGCTTTGGATTCATTGCGGAATCTGCGCTGAAATTCCTCGCTCTCCGAATATTCCTTCTTCAAAATTTTGACGGCGACCATACGGTTATCCAGCACATCCATGGCACGATATACATCTGCCATACCGCCTTCTCCGACCAGTTCCGTCAGCTCATACCGGCCATCCAACCTGGTGCCAATGCGCTTATCCTTATCCATCATTTTTCAATGCCTCCGTCTTAAGACAATGTTGCCAGCGCAACAGAAATATTATCTCTTCCACCCTTTTCCAAGGCAGCATCTATCAATTTTTGCACAGTTTCTTCGTCGGATATCGCCTCACGCAGAATCGCCTGGATTTCTTCATCCGAACAAAAACCAGACAATCCATCGGAACACAACAACAGACGATCGCCGCTTCCCGGCTGAACATCCAAACGGAAAAAGTCCGGATACACCGTCCGTTCCACGCCCACCGCTTTCATCAGCATATGACGCTGGGGGTGCGTTTTTGTTTCCGCCTCGGTGATCTGTCCCGTTTCCAGCAGCATATGCACCACCGTATGGTCTGTCGTAACCTGCTCCAGCGTGCCGTCATGCAGCCAGTATGCCCGGCTGTCACCCACATTGGCAATGGCGATATAATTTTCTGCCACAAAGGCCGCCACACACGTGGTTCCCATCCCGAAATTCTGATAATCCATCCGCGCGGTTGTATATACCACCGAATTGGCTGCTGACACAGAAGAAAGCAGCAGCGAACGAATGCTATAAGCATCCATATCCTCCGTATAGCCCTCTTCAAAATGCTCAAAAAACACATCCAGTGCCATACTGCTCGCTTTACTTCCCGAACGTTCGCCGCCCATGCCGTCGAATACCGCCAGCACAAGATGTTCACCGTATGGCCGCACATCCACTCGATCCTGATTTTCATCCCGTATATATCCAATATGTGTCTGCGATGCACTTGTCAATTTTTATCACCTCCATGTTTCGGGCAGCACTGCACAAAAATGATATAACACCACCTCTGTGCATATGCATCGAATCATACCGCACCACCTCGGTAAAGCACTATTTTTTGGTATGCAATCCCTCTGTCACCTGTCGCTGTAATGCATCCCGCCGTAGCTGACCGCACGCTGCCTCGATATCGCTGCCCAATGTGCGGCGAATGGTGGCATTTATACCCAGTGTAAGCAACGCCTTCTGGAACTGTTCCACCTCCCGCCGAAGGGAATGATAGCCCCGCTCTGCAATGGGATTGACGGGGATCAAATTCACATGACAGTGCATTCCTGCAAGACGTTTTGCCAGCAGTTTGGCATCCGCCGGCGTATCATTGACACCCTCGATTACTGCATATTCCATAGTTACGCGTCTGCCTGTCTTTTCAAAGTAGTATCGGCACGCCGCCAGTAATTCCTCCACCGGATAGCGGCGGTTGATGGGCATGATTTCGCTGCGCCGGGCGTTGTCCGGGCTATGGAGCGACACGGAAAGCGTCACACCCAACCGCAAATCAGCCAATGCTCGGATATTTGGCACCAGCCCGCAGGTGGACAGTGCCACATGGCGCAAACTCATGCCAAAGCCTTCCGGGGAGGATAGTAGCTGGAAAAACGTCAGCACACGGTCTAGGTTATCCAGTGGCTCTCCGATGCCCATTAGCACAAGGCTGTTCACCCGGCAGCCTGCATCCCGCTGGGTCTCGTACAACTGGAGCAGCAATTCTGAAGGCATCAGGTCCCGAACATAGCCTGCAATCGTTGAAGCGCAGAACTGACATCCCATCCGACAGCCCACCTGTGTGGAAATGCAGAGACTCTTTCCGTGATGATAGTCCATCAGCACCGTCTCCACGAAATTGCCGTCCGGCAGTTCATATAGATATTTTACTGTATTGTCCCTATGAGATGCAAGCCTTCTTGCAATTTTTAGTCTGTTTATACAAAATTTTTCTTCCAACTGTTTGCGTAATTGGAGAGAAAGTGTAGTCATCTGCCCAAAATCCGTCACTTGCTTCTGATGCAGCCACGAAAAAATCTGTTTTGCCCGAAATTTTGGTTCGCCCATCTCCGCCAAATGCTGTGTCAGCACCGGTAACGTCAGGGATAAGATATCGATTCGTGTCATCATTTTTCGCCTCCACCACAAGCCAGCAACGGCATTTTCAACCGTCTGTGCGCCGCCGCATTTTTGCTATAAAAAATCCATCACTGCCCCGGTACGCTGGGAGCAGCGTTACCATGCCCTTTGTGAACGGCTCACCCCACGCCGGACACACCGGCTCTAGAGCAAACGACGGATGCCGCTGTAAAAACTGCCGTACGACCTGTTCGTTCTCCTCCGGCAGGATGGTACAAGTCGAATATTGCAGCACCCCGCCCGGCCGAACATACTTTGCCCCATTTTCCAAAATGGTAAGCTGGAGCTTCGGCAGATCCTGTATGGCCTCGGGTGGTTTTTCCTTGATTTCCGGCTTTCGCCGCAACACGCCCCATCCCGAACAAGGCACATCGCAAAGCACCCGGTCTGCTCCAACATAATCGGGGATAAATTGTGCTGCATCGCCCTGCGCCGCCGTAACATTGCGCAGTCCCAACCGCTGTATATTTTTTGCAATCAGCTGCACCCGATGGGGTGCCAGGTCAAAGGCAAAGACTCTGCCCGTCTGTGCCATACCCGCCGCCATGGTGCAAGTTTTACCGCCCGGGGCAGCGCATAGATCCAGCACTGTCTCACCGGGAGCTGCCCCCACTGCCAACGCACAATATTGGGACGCCAGATCCTGTACATAAAACCAGCCCTTTTGAAATGCCTCCAACCGGCGAATATCGCCTCCATGAAACTGATATGCCCCAGGCAGATCCGCCACCGGCGTGATCTGTCCACTCAATACCTGTTCCAACTGCGCCGTTGTACACGCCGTGGGGTTATGGCGAATATATCTCGGTGCCGGCTGTAACGCATCTGCCAGAAATGCTTCCGCTACCGATTCTCCATAGACCGAAATCAACTTTTCCAACATCCATTGCGGCACCGCATAGGCAACTGCCATTGCCGCCCGCTTGTCCTTTGGATAAGGGATACGGCATTTGTCCCGCAAAAATCCCCGCAGCACTGCATTCACAAATCCTGCGGCGCTTGCCTTCCGGCAAGCCTTCGTCAGCTGCACACTTTCATGCACCGCCGCACGGGGGGGAATCTGATCACTGTAAAGCAGCTGATAAATCCCCAGCCGTAAAATGTTGCGCACGATGCCATCGAGTTTTTTCAACGGCTGTTTGCTATAATGGACAATCACAGCATCCAGCGTAATCTTACGTTCGATCACACCATAATAGAGTGATGCACAAAGTCGCTTTTCCCGTTCATCCAGCGCCGACTGGGACAATGCTACATCCAGCAATAGGTTTGAATAACTCTTCTCCCGTTCGGTGCGTTCGAGCAGCCGTACCGCTAATTTTCTTCCACTCATCGCTTATCATTCCTTCTGGCAATGCTGATGAGCCGCAGCAGCTGCAAAATGCTGTTGAGTAAGGCAGCCACATAAGTCAATGCCGCCGCCGTCAGCACTTTCCTCGCCCCAGCCAGTTCATCGCCCGATAGAATAAGCCGTGTGCGCAACGTCTCCATGGCACGGCCGCTGGCATTAAATTCTACCGGCAGCGTCACCAACTGAAAAACGACAATGGCACAAAACAGCACAATGCCCACCAGCTGGAGCGTTTCGCCCACATAGGAATTGCCGAAGATCAGTCCCAACAAAAAGAGAATATACCAGAACTTCGAGCCAAACTGTGTCACCGGAATTACA
Source organism: uncultured Ruminococcus sp. (assembly GCA_949283725.1). Taxonomy (GTDB): domain Bacteria; phylum Bacillota; class Clostridia; order Oscillospirales; family Ruminococcaceae; genus Ruminococcus_C. The sequence goes on along the minus strand of CASDUD010000077.1, from coordinate 23,508 downwards.
GCACTGCGCACTTTCATCGGCGTATAGCCCACTGCGTGCTGTACTGCATGGCCGCACTCATGGGCAGCAACGCCAATGGCAGCTACAGAAGTAGACGCATATACCGAATCTGACAGCCGCACCACATTGGCACGGGGGTCAAAATGATCGGTCAGATTGCCAGACACCCGTTCCACTACAATATGGTGCAGGCCGTTATCGTCCAAAATCTGGCGTGCCACCTGTGCAGCCGTAATCCGGCGGCTGCAGTGTACCTGCTGATAGCGTTTGAATGTGGCATTGACGTTCCACGATGCCAACAGACTGATAATCAGTCCGATGATGACAAATCCATAGCCTGCATAAAACAGCATATAGAAGCCCTTCCTTTCTCACCCAAGCCGCTGGCCTTTTTGCAGTTTCTTTCCTCGGAGGAAATCTTCCGTTTTCATGCAACGCTTGCCCTCCGGTTGAATTTCCACAAACCGCAGCCCATTCCCATCACCGCACACCACAACAAACTGCTCTGTGTCGGCAATCGTTCCCGGTTCTCCAGAAACCCCCGGCACCACACGTGTGCTGTACACCTTTAAACGTTTGCCTGCCAACATCGTAAAGCCTGTAATGGCACGAATCTGGTCGTGCAGCTGTTTCGCCGGCTTAGAAAAATCCAAAGCCGACATCTCTTTCGTAATCCGTCCAGCATAAGAGGACAGCGCATCGTCTTGTGGCTCGGCACGAAGCGTTCCCTTTTCCAGCCGATCCAGCGTCTCCGCCATCGTCTCTGCTGCCAATTCTGCCAGTCTGTCATGAAGCTGCTGCGCCGTCTCCTCTTCCCCGATGGAAATCTCCCGCTTAAGCAGCATATCTCCGGTATCCAGCCCTTCTGCCATCTGCATGGCGGTGATGCCCGTCTTAGTTTCACCATGCATAATGGCCCACTGGATGGGTGCTGCGCCCCGATAGGCAGGCAACAACGAAGCGTGTAGATTGATGCAGCCATGCGGCGGCAATTCGAGAATCGACCGAGGCAGGATCTGCCCATATGCCATCACCACAATCAAATCGGGCGAAAGAGATTGAAGCGTCTCCCACGCGATTTTGGCATCCTCGCCTTTTCGCAAGGAAAGCGGCTGATACACCGGGATATCATATTCCAACGCTGCCGCCTTAACCGCGGTTGGCACGGTATGGTAACCTCGTCCCTTGGGGCGGTCGGGTTGGGTAAAAACACCAACCACTGTATGGCGGCTCTCTGCCAGAAAACGCAGACAGGGTACGGCGATATCCGGCGTACCCATATAGACGATTTTCATCTGTTATGCCTCCTCCAATTCACTGGGATCGACAAATTCTTCCACCACATCCACAAACAGCTGCCCGTCAAGATGGGCATATTCGTGACAGGTACACTGTGCCCCTAGGGCAGTCAGCGTTACCACAAAGAAATTGCCGTTACGATCCTGTGCACGCAGTTTACAGCGTGCTGGACGCGTTACATAGCCCCAGCGGTTCGGTACAGAAAGGCAGCCTTCCAATACTCGTTGCTTTCCGCTGGTCTTTAGGATTTCTGGGTTCACCACTTCTAGACGCACGTCCCCCAGATGCATGATGAACAGCCGCCGCAGTTCGCCCACCTGCGGTGCCGCCAGCCCGACGCCCTCCGCCTGGTCGAGCGTCTCGTGCATATCGTCCAGCAACTGGTGCAGCTTCTCATCAAACACCGTCACCGGACGGCATTTGGCCCGCAGAATGGGGTCCCCTTCTTTTAGAATGCGTCGAATCGCCATGTTGTTCTCCTTCCGCTTATGGTATGCCGATATCCCCGTTTATATCCGCAAAAATGTGTACCTTGGCACATTCCCGTACCTGACCTGCCTTTGAAAGCACAGCTCGAATCAAATCCCGGTACGGCTTTGTATTCTTACACTTCATCACCAGCTGATAGCGATATTTTCCATTGATTTTCCCATAGGCACATGGCACGGGTTCCAGCACCCAGATGGGATAAGAAAAATGCATCGTCTGAATGATTTCCTTCACAAGCTCTGCCGTCCGCCGAGCAGCACAGCGCACTTCCTCCTCTTTGACACCCACGAATCCAATGACGCAGATATCACAGATCGGGGGAAAGACCAGCTGCCGCCGCAAAGCAATCTCTTGGGCATAAAATTCCGGATATGCCTGCTGTGCCGCCAGTCGCAGCACATAATGTTCTGGCATACTCGTCTGTAGTATGGCACGTCCCGGCTGGTCACCTCTGCCGCCTCGTCCCACTACTTGGGTCACCAGCGAAAAAGTGCGTTCATAGCTACGGAAATCGCCTGCATACAACGCCTTATCCACCGACATCACACCGACCAGTGTCACCCGGGGAAAGTCCAATCCCTTGCCGATCATCTGGGTGCCTACCATAATATCATATTTACCCGCCCGAAACGCCCGAAAGCAGGATTCATAGGCAAAGCGGGAAATCGTCGTATCGGCATCCATACGCAGGATACGGGCATCGGGTACGATTTTCGCCAGTTCCTCCTCCAGTCGCTGGGTGCCAAAGCCCATCTTTCGCAGATGGTCGCTATCACAGTTGGGACAAGTCTCCACCATCTCCTGCACATGGCCACAATAATGGCACATCAGCCGATCGTTTCGCTTATGATATGTCATCGGCACACTACAATTGGGACAGTACACCGGTTGGTTGCAGCTGGCGCAACTGATAATTGTATGATAACCTCTCCGATTGAGCAGCAGCAGCGATTGGTTGCCCGCCTGTAAATTCTCCTGCAATGCCTCCACCAGTGTTCGGGAAAACATCCCTTCTACACCTTCTGTTCGTTCCTGCTGCATATCCACCACCTGCACCGTTGGCAGCGGAGACTGGTGATATCGCTTTTTCATCTCCAACAGGGTATAGAGCCCCCGCTTAGCATAGTAGTAACTCTCGATCGACGGCGTTGCCGAAGCCAGCAGCAGCGGACAATCATGGGTCTGGCAGCGTTTTTTCGCCACCGCAATGGCATGATACCGAGGCGCAGATTCCGACTTATAGGTGCGTTCGCCTTCTTCGTCCACCACCACCAGCCCCAACGACTGCACCGGCGCAAATATGGCACTGCGCGTACCAATGATAATCTTGACTTCTCCAGAAGCAATGCGCTTCCATGTTTCGTTGCGCTGTCCGAGCGACAGCTCGCTGTGCACCACTGCCACAATGGAGCCAAACCAGTGGTAAAACTGCTCCACAATCTGCGGCGTCAGCGCAATCTCCGGCACAAGCAAAATGACCTGTTTGCCTTGCGTCACCACTGTATGAATCAAACGGATAAACACGCTTGTTTTTCCGCTTCCAGTGACACCGTGCAGCAAAAAACAGTGGAAGCCGTGCGACAGCGACTGCGAAACCCGATCATAGACCGCCTGCTGTTCCTCTGAGAGCGTCAATGCTTCCGGCGACTGCTGCTTTTCCGCCATTTCATATGTCAAAAGCGGCGGCGGCATCGTATAAGACACAACAACACCGTTGTCGATCAGCCGCTTGAGAACAGATCTCGTCACGCCGCACAGGTAGCACGCTTCCTTCTCGGAAACAGAGCCGACCTCCTGCAACAGCTGCACCACTTTTTGCTGTGTCTTTGTCACACGGACAGGCTCCGGCGGTGCATCGGATAGCCGGAGCATGGATATGCCCGATTTTCCCCGTTGCTTTTCGCGAACCGTCTCCTGAATCTGGATCACCCCTTTTTTACGCAGGGATGTCAGCACGCCCTGTCCGGCACCATCTGCTTCACGCAGGATCCGAGAAAATTCCTGTTTTGTTTTGGCGTGTTGCAAAAAAAACAGGACACGAGATTCCTCCTCCGTCAGTGGTACCACCGGCAGCGGATCAGCAAGCACCGCCTTTTCAACAATCTGCACCTGCATTCCTGCCGGTAAAATCGTGCGAACGGCATCGAAATAGGTACAGAACGTCATCTCCTTCAGCCAAAAGACCAAATCCAGCATTTCCCCCTGCAAAATCGGCTGTTCATCCACCACGGACACAACAGATTTCAGCTGAGAAGCATCCTGCTGGTAGATTTCGCACGAAAGCACCATGCCTATGCGCCGATGGTTACCCTTTCCAAAGGGAACTACCACACGGCAGCCTATAGGAATTTTCTGCACCGCTACATAGGAAAAGAGCTTATCAAAAGCACTTGTCGCCGCACCCACCGCAACACCCACGCACCAGATCTGGGGAAATTCCGTACAATTCTCCATGCATCTTTACCGGTTTGGATCGTCTTCTTCAACAATGCGGTACTTGCCCGCCGCCAATTCCCGGATGGCTGTTTTCACCGGCTTTTCTTCTAGGATTTTCTGCTCCTTATACAGTTCATCGGCAATCTCACGAGCACGCTTTGCCACACCAACGACGAGCGAATAGCTGCTCTCGTTCTTTGTAATTAGCTGATTTACAGATGGTCTTAACATATTCATTTTTCTAGCACCTCTCGTATCAATTCTTCTTTGTTGATTCCCCTGCATGACTCTGCCCGGAGGATCGCCTCTACCTCGGCAACCGCTTCTGACAGTTCTCCATTTACCACAATATAATCGTATGCCTTGGCGCAGGAAATTTCTCTAGCAGCCTGCGCCACACGCTGCTGCACTATATCCTCCGGCTCCGTTGCACGTTTATGCAGCCGCCGTTCCAATTCTGACAGCGACGGTGGCATAATGAACAAAAAGACTGCTTCCGGGCACTTTTCACGGATCTTTGCGGCACCCACCACTTCAATTTCCAGCAGGACATTTTGTCCCGCTGCCAGGTGTTCTTCCACCGGCTGACGAGGCGTCCCATAGTAATGGTCGCAATAGCCCGCATACTCCAAAAAGCCATCCTGTTCAATCAGTGACTCAAACGCCTCGTTGGTCATAAAACGATAGTTCACACCATCCACTTCTCCGGGACGCATCTGGCGGGTGGTTGCCGAAACGGAAAAATATACATCTGCATCCCGCATCACTTCCTGCAAAATCGTCCCCTTTCCACACCCGGAAGGCCCGGATATTACAAATAGGGTACCTCGTTTCATCAAACGCATCTCCTTTTTCACTATTCTACATTCTGGATCTGTTCCCGGATCTTTTCGATCTCCGATTTCATATCGACCACTGCGCGGGTGATCTCCAACGACTGGGACTTCGAGCCAGTGGTATTCACTTCTCGATTCATCTCCTGCACCAAGAAATCCATCTTTCTGCCAACTGGCGCTTCGCTTGCCAAAAAATCCCGGAATTGGGCAATGTGACTGTGCAGCCGCACCAACTCCTCATCTACTGCAATTTTTTCCGCAACCAGTCCTGCTTCTGTCACCAGCCGCGCCTCATCTACTGTGCGCTCTGCCAACAGCTCCTGCATCTTCCGGTACAATTTTTCATGATACTGCCGCACCGTCTCCGGCACAAGCGGTTCAATACGATTTGCCAGAGATTCCAATTGGTTCAAATGGTGGGTGATATCCGCACAAAGCCGTGCGCCTTCCGTCTCTCGCATCGTGAGAAACTGCGTCAGTGCCTGCTGTAAGACAGGTTCAACTTCCTCCCAGACAACTGTCTCATCCTCCGGTGCTGGCTGCACTTGAAACGCCTCCGGAATGCGAAGCATGGTACAGAGCGATAAAACCGTATTCGCACTCCAGCAGTCACCCACCATGGTGCCATAATCTGCCCCCCCCTGTCTGCTGAGCGGTAAGCTTTCGTCCTGTTTCAACCGTTCATTTTCTGCGGCCATGGCTTGAAAGTATGCGGCAATCACCCCGTGATTGACCGAAACAGCAGCCGACTTACCGGCAACTGGCTGTAGGGACAGCCCAATGTCCACTTTCCCACGGGAAACCGACTGCTGTACCACTGCCTTAATTTTTTCTTCTAAGTAGCTATAGCTGCGTGGGATTCGAGCGGAAATCTCCAGAAAGCGATGATTGACTGAATGCACCTCCACCGTAATCTGATATAAAGCTGTACAGGCACTTGCCCGTCCATAGCCAGTCATGCTTTTCAATGTGATACCTCCTAAGGCAAAAACTTTCCATATTTATTTATTATAGCATTTTACAGCCAAAAAATCAAGTGCAAGACAATTTTTTTTCCAAACACAAACCATATAGAGATTGCTCATTAGATACACAACCCCATTTTTTATGAAATATAATGAAAATTAAAGCAAGAACGCAATGTCATCCTATTTACTTCGCACACAATACCTCTGAACAATCTTGGCACGATATTGCTGAAAACGCAAAAAGAACCGCCGCACTGGTGTGAACCAGTACAGCAGTCCTTTTCAAAAAAACTTAAAATGCATTCCTATTCAAGAGAAATAGAATTATTTCCTTACTGAACTTCCGGCATAGAATCAACCAGATTTACCAGGAACCGCAGCAGTGTGGAAGCATCGCTTGCACCCAGTGTGCCGTCCATGTCATAGCAGTCGCCATTTGCACGCTGATCATCGTTGAAGGTAACCACGCCAGCCAGGAATCTGTTCAACAGAACAGCATCTGTGATATCTACACGACCATCCAGGTTGGTGTCACCCAGCAACAGGCTGCCCGGTGTAACTGTCGAAGAAGATGTGCTCGTTGTATCATCGGACGAAGAAGCCTCAGTTGTGGTGGTCTCAGCTTCTGTAGTAGTCGTCTCAGCTTCGGTGGTCGTAGTGGTCTCAGCGCCTGTTACAGTTACAGTTACAGTAGCTGTGTTGCCTTCGGTGTCTGTTACAGTAATTGTTGTAGATCCTTCCGATACACCTGTTACTACGCCATTTTCATCAACAGTTGCAACAGACGAATCCGCACTTTCAAATGTGCAATCGTCCTTGTTCGGCGTCAGTGTTACTGTTTCGCCTACTTCTATAGTCACATCCGAAGGCGTTACGGTCAAATCAGACTCAGAAACCGGCATATCCGGATACAGTTCATACATTGCACCCAGAGCCATCATGATATCGCCAGCATGCCAGAATCTGTGGAGTGTAAAGTAGTAATCATCGGTATTGCCGTTGGCCTCATAGCATTCCAATGCATAGTCATACATGGTCTTGCCGTTTTCGTCCTTCGACATATACTCGCCTGTAGTATCCTTATAGTTCGAACGCAGGTCAACGAATGCTACACCATCTGTAACGGTATCGCCGTTCGGCATAGTACCTGTGTAACGAGAAGCGGACAGCACATTACCCTGACCATTTGCTCTCTGACCATTCGGCAGAACGAGTTTGGTCTCCCACAGTCTTGTCAGGTTAGTATTGTGATCTGCAACGCCCAGACCGATATCATCACGATACTTCTCCCACTCTCTGTCAAGCAGTTCCTTCCCCAGATACAATGCCTGCTGTGCAAGTTCCTCTGTGGAAGCTGCGCTTGCAGTGGTTCTCGCCTCATAGGAAGCCTTCGCCGTACCACTGGTGATATCCTCGGTAGTAACACCTCTCGCCTTTGCATAGTAAATCAACGTATTGGCCAGAGAAGATACGCAACCCAAGTCACCATCACCATAGCCAACAATAGTGCAAGTCAGGTTGCTATTTTCTTGATACTGACCTGTCCAAGTTTCCGGCTGGCCAGACCAAATCAAGCTCGACGGAATCGAGAAGCTAATGCCATCATCTGTTACGCCCTGCGTCAGATCCGGAACAGTAAATTCGGTTTCTGTAGTATCATACGGCTCATACTTTGCCGAGAAGGTCTTTGTTGCATTGGCAGTACCCAGAATGGTGTTGTCCATGAACCAGCCTACCCAGCGATCCAGAATCTGCTCCAGTGCTTCGCTCAGGGTCATGCCAGTGTTAGCAATGGTTGGATTTTCGCCACCATTCTGTACAATATAGTACAGTTCAGCCAGACGCTGTACAGCCCATACCTGGTTACCAATCCAGTGGTTCGAACCAGGGTCAGCATATACCGGGTGTTCTACATATGCCATATCATAGAACGTAGCCTGGCCTGTTGGATATGTCGAATAAGAACCTTGATCGGTTGTCCAAGAGTTGGTGCAACCACCGGCGATCGGACCATCACTGGACAGCAACCACAGATACAATTCCATCTGTCTCTCGAGAGAAGTGGTGTAGTCTTCGGTTGCACCCTGCGACTTCATGCCGGCATTCAGGCTATCATCATACAGCAGTGCATATGCAGCCAGCGGGTTCTGGTAAAATTCGTGCACGTGAGACGCACCAATCTGCCATGCCCAACTGCCGTCCAAAGCACCGCCCCAGGAAGTATACCAGTTCATCAAGTAGTGCTTACCGGTCTCTACGCCGCCAGCCTGACCCCATACATTTTGACAGCCAATTTCCTTATAATACTTATCGTACATATTGTTACGGAGTTGGTCACCCATCTTACCTGCCAAGTCAGAGATAGACTGACTGCCGCCCCACTTCGAATTTACGCTCTGGTTACCCACGCCCCAACGGTTGGCCGCATAAACTGCCTGGATGGCACGATCTTCTGCGTCCGGTGCGTTGGTATAAGACCACTGTTCAGCCGGAGTAGACTCTGTGTTAAAGAAGCCCTTCATACCGCCTGTGCCGCCCCAACCATACTTGCCGTGCAGATCAGTACAAGCGTGCGGAATGGTTTCCCAACAAGATTCCTGCTCACCGCGCTGGAAGGTATTGATCAGTGTGAACGGTCTATTGCCCGAAGTAGAAACATTTGTCTGTGCGCCAGAAGAACCATTTGCTGCACCGAAACCATACCAGTCATCTACGTCAGCCAACCAGTGCATCAGATACAGACCCTTGTCGCTGCCATACGCATTGCAGAAATACTGATGAATCGGGTTCCGTGCGGTGTTCCCCTGCTGTATATCTACTGGATAGGCCTCAATGGTCGGATACTCCGAGCTATACGTTGCACTCAGCTTATTGGCCATATCCGAAGACATAAAGCTGCCACCTTGCTGATCCGGAATCATAGTAGCTTCCATAGTCAGCCATGCCTTTGCCATTTCGCCCACTGCGTCACCGCTCTTCAGTTCTACCGCGCCATCGTTTACGATGTTATCGCGCATTGCCGCTGCCCATACCAAGTAAGACAGCGCCTCAGAAGTTGTCTCGTGGCCATAGTCCGGAGCCTCAATACAAAGCTCTTCTACCGAGTGATACGGAATGCCCAGACCGCCACTAACGGTGTTGGTATCAGACATATAGCCATTTTCCACACCATTTGTAATGACATCATCATACAGGGACATGAATCGTTCTGCATAGGTGGAGTCACCATATGCTTCCGGCTTGGTTCTCGTGCCTGCTGCAGAAGCTACGGTTGGTAGCATTGCCGAGCAAGTCATCGCAGCAGCCAGAATTGCAGCCAGAAATGTTTTGCTTTTCTTGAATTGCATTTTAAGAAATTCCCCTCTCTGAAAAGATAATAAAGAAATGTAGGAATGTGTTTCGCTGCGACACACGCATCCTCTCTTAAAAATCACTTTTAGAACTGGTGCATCATTGCCACAGCAGCAGATGATTGAGGGTATCCGTCAGTTTTCACAAAACCAACACAGTGATACCCAATTTCATATTAAAAATTATACACCCCTTTGCCACACATGTCAACCCTTTGCACAAAATATTTTGGACCCACACAATTTTTTTGGATTGTTGTACAGTTTTGCGATTTTCCTTTTGTGCAAAATGCCATTATATTTTGCATTTTTTGTCAGATAGCCGAGACTTTTAGATTTTTCGCAAAACATCCGCGCATTTTTCACCAACTTTTCACCGTTTTATAACAACTGCTTGATACAATGAATTTGCGATACTATCCAGCATTCTGACCACTTTTCTTTTGGTTTTTATCCATAATTTCTATATTTCATGATATGGTTACACGACATTCATGACAGTGCCACATTATTTTGCGATAATATAAAAGCAGTTGTTTTCTCTTGTCAAAAAGAGAAGCAGAAAGGAGCAAATCATGGTCGAAATTCAAAATCTCACCAAGTATTATGGAAACAAAGCGGCGCTTCGAGGCATCAGCTTTACCATAAAAGAAAACGAGGTGGTCGGGTTTTTGGGACCGAATGGAGCCGGAAAGTCTACCACATTGAACATCATGGCTGGGGTCATCCCATCCACGGGCGGCACTGTCACGATCCAAGGGCACGACATTGCCCAACAGCCAGTCAAGGCGAAAAAATGCATCGGCTTTTTACCAGAGATTCCGCCGGTCTATCCGGATATGAAGATAAAGGAATACCTCTATTTTGCCGCTGGACTAAAAGGCATTCCCGCTGCTAAGCGAAAAGGAGAGGTAGAGCAGGCGATGGAACGCCTAAAACTAAAGGACGTAGAAAAGCGTCTAATCCGAAACCTATCTAAAGGATATAAACAGCGTGTAGGCTTTGCGCAAGCACTCTTGGGCAATCCGCCGGTGCTGATTCTTGATGAACCAACGGTTGGTCTCGATCCCACACAGCTGATGGAGGTGCGCAACCTTATCCTTGATCTCAAACACAATCACGCTATCATCCTAAGTTCCCACATCTTGGGCGAAATCAGTGCCGTCTGTGATCGGATCATCATCATCAATCACGGCGAAATCAAGGCGGATGACACAATTGAACGGTTGGAGGAACAAAACCAGTCCGGACTCGTGCTGCGGCTGAAGGTGCAGGGCAGTTCCCGCGAGGTGCCGCGTATCGCACGCCAGGTAGAGGGTGTCCAGTCGGTGGAAAATATCCAATTTGTCAGCACAGGCGTATATACCTACGATGTCAAGCTAGAAAGCGATGCCGTGCGCAATGCACTTTTGTCTGCTATTTTGCAGCATGGCATGGAAGTGCTGGAAGTCACCACGGAAAAACAAGATCTGGAACAAGTGTTCGTGAAACTCGTCAACCAAAAGACCAAACACGCCAGTCTGGAGGATTTGTTACAGGAGATAGACGAAGAGTCGGCACAAAACGAAGCGCCTGCCTCGGAGACAGGAACAGAACCCGGTGCAGCGGCACCGCAAGAAGAGGAGGAATAAAAGCCCATGTTCTCATTATATAAAAAGGAATTGCAAAGCTATTTCCTATCCCCCATTGCCTATATTGTCATCGCCTTTTTTATGATGACCTTTTCCTTGACATTTATCCAAGACATCGGCAATGTCACCTCTTCCACATATGAGTTTTCTTTTTCATCCATTTTTTATGTCAACATTTTCTACTTCATTTTTATTTTGCCGCTGCTGACCATGCGCACCTTTTCGGAAGAGCGAAAAAATGGCACGGAGACGCTGCTGCTGTCCAGTCCGCTGAATGTCACACAGATTGTTCTGGCAAAGTTCCTTGCCACGGCAACCATTCTGCTAGTGATGCTCTTGATCTCGCTGTTCTATCCAATCGTAACTGCCATCTATGGACGGGTCATCTGGTCAAGTCTGATCTGTACATACGTGGGATTTTTTCTGTTTGGACTGGTATGCATTGCGCTGGGCATCTTCATCTCTTCGCTAACCGAAATGCCGATTTTAGCGATCCTTCTGAGCGAAGTGGCGATGCTTCTGTTGTTCCTAATGGACAACCTCAGCGTAAACGCTTTCCTCTCCTCCATTCCGGTCGTGTCGGATGTGTTCAGTTGGTTCTCCAATCAAACAAAATTCTATGTGTTCTCTCAGGGACTGATGCGGGTTTCTGACCTGTTCGGATATGTGACAGAAATTATAGTATTTCTGACTTGGACCATTATTTCCATTGAAAAAAGACGTTGGAGCCGGAGGTAATCGATGATGAATCAACGTGAACAGAAATTCCGTAACTGGAAAAATACCAAATTTGCCAGCATGGCATGGATCCTCTGTGTTTTGATCCTAGTCATTGCAATTCTGCTGAATATGATTTTATCCCGGCTAGATCTCAACTGGGATATCAGCCCCAACCAGCAGTACAGCCTCAGCAATACGACCGAGGACTATCTCAAACAGCTGGATGCGGACAATGTCACTGTGGATCTCTATGTACTTGCCACCGAGGAGGACATGGAAAGCGACCTAGAGGCACTGGTTATCTACCGTGCGTTTAAATCCTACGATGCCCACGAAAGCGTGCAAGTACACTGGGTAGACCCGGATCGAGACACAGAGACGCTGGAAATGCTCAACCCAGACAACGCCTATACCCTCAACACAGGAGATATGATTTTTGTCTGCGGCGAATACCAGCGGCGTTTGCCCGGCACAGAGATGAGCACCACTACCTACGATGACAACGGCTATGTGGTTTCGGAAGAATTCCACGGCGAAAATCTCATCACAGGTGCCATTAAGAGTGTTGTAGAAGGCTTTATGCCCACGGTTTACTTCTTGACAGGACATGGCGAAAAGAGTTTGGAAAAATACAGCCGATTCCAAATCAATCTGAAAAATAACAACTATGCGGCAAAAGAACTCGACCTCTCCGAAGCGGCAGCTGTGCCAGACGATGCTGCCTTCCTGCTGATTGCCGCGCCGACCTCTGACATCACCACGGCGGAAATGGAAAAAATCAACACCTATCTGGAAAACGGCGGCAATATCACCCTGATGATGAGTCCCAACGAAGGTGCATTTGCCTACACCAACCTGGAAAGCATCATGGAGGACTACGGCCTGTACATGGATTATGACCGTGTCTATGAAACCAACTCTGCCTATCATCTCTCCGGTGACAATACCACAGTACAGTGCGAATTGCAGGAGGTCGATGACGACAGTGAAGCAGCCGACCTAACCTCCGCACTGATGGATCAGGGGCTGTACACCTTCATGCCGGCATCCCGCAGCTTTCGCTATGACAGCCAGGGTGGCCTGTATACCATCGCCCCGCTTATCACCACCTATGACTCCGCCGTCGGCGAACCCTATGGCGGCATCAGCGATGACCCGGAAACCTTGGAAGGAAGTTCCCTGATGCTGGCTGCCAGCTCCGAAAATAACGAACGAAACGGTTCCAAGATGGTCGTATTCGGCAATGCAGAATTCATTGATGATGAACACGTAAGCAGTGATACCGTCATCATTCCGGTTTATCTGTTCCTCAGCGCCATCAGCTGGATGTATGGCAGCGATCTGGATATGGGTATCGCCAGCAAATCTACCAGCAATGACTATATTGCTTTGCAGGATGCCACATTTGCCCAGTCGCTGATGGTTGTCTATACTATCATTCCGATTGCCATCATGGCGGTGGGCATTGGCATCTGGGTGAAACGCCGGAATTCATAATTTCTAGGAGGCAACCGTATGAAACGACAACTGATCCTAGGGCTTGTTCTGGTGCTGCTCGTCCTCATTTCTGTGGGTGCATTCTTCTTTGCAGATGCATACCAGAGCCGAAAGGAACAGCAGGCGGCGGAAGAAGAAGCCGCCCTACAACTCTGTACATTTTCCAGTAGTGATGTTACAAAACTGGATTTGCACACACCAGAGCTGGATTATACGATTGAAAAAGATGATACGGACACTTGGGCCGTCACCAGCGGCAATACACTGCATATCAACACCTATTATATAGAGGCACTCTGCACATATGGCAGTTCCCTGACGGCGGTGGAAGACTTAGGGACAGCGGAAGAAAGCACGCTGCAAAACTATGGGCTTTCTGATCCCGTGACCATTACCTATTATCTGGCCGACGGCAGCGAAAAGACCATCTATATTGGCAAGCAGACCCCCACCAGCGAAAACTTCTATGTCATGCAGGCAGGCAGTGACCATGTGTATCTGGTAGACGCCGACACAGCGGGCTATTTGTATGTAACAGAATCGCAGCTGCGCTATCGATATGTGATGGAGGACAAGGACTCGGACATCAACGAGTACTATCTGGAACGGGATGGTGAGATCATCTATCATATGCAAAAAGATGATTCGGACAACTGGGTGCTGACCGCCCCCATTGATACGCCGTTGACGCTTGACCTGTCCCGAATTTCTGAGTTATCCACCGCCATGATACAGCTGGAAGCGGATGACTTCGGAGACGATGGGATTACATCAGCAGACTACGCTGCCTATGGCTTTGACAAACCGGGCTACATCTTCCGATTCACACAGGACAATGGCACGACAACAACACTGCGCTTTGCCGCATACGACCCGCAGGTAAACAGCTATGTAGATTGCCTTCACGAGGAGACAGGCGAAATTTTGGTCTTTGACTCATCCTATATCACCTTTCTGCAAAATGATATGGAGGTCTATCTGACCAACGCCGTCTGCAAGTACACCATTGATCAAGTGTCAGCAGTAGATTTCCGGTATCAGGGATCCTATAACGACAAAACCGTAGATATCCAATCCCATCTGACCATAGATACGGAGAATGCACAGTATCAGCTGGATGAAACATCCATTGATGCCAACAGCCCCGCACTAGAAGCCTTTACCGACTTTTACACCGCCATCAGCAACCTGCCGTATGAATCGCTGGAACCTCGTGCAGAAATTCCCGAACGGACAGATGCGTCCCTCCAGTTGGTTTATACCCTGCTCGATGGTTCGACCACTACGCTGGAGCTTGTACCCAGAGATGACACCACATACTGGGCAGTCATCGATGGTAAATTTACTTACGCAGTAGTACGCCAGCGAGAACTCAGCGGTGACAATAAAATTTTGGAATACTATACGACTTTGACCGCCGCAGTTGCCGAAGCGGCAGCATAAAGTGTGCCATATGCTTGCATTTGACGCATCATCCATATGGATGATATGATTCGTCGTCCAAACTAGAGTTTGTCACATAAATGTATATGTACGTCCTTTTCGGCAAAATTCCCCGTCTACAGCATTCGAAATCCTTACCAGGTGGCAATCTGCTTATGAATTTCTGCCTTACAATTTTACTCAAAAATCCGCACAACTATTTTATGTGAAGACAGGTTCTAAAACAAACAACGGTAGAATGCTGCCGAATACTCATGGAGACGAGTACATCGTCTCCATTTTTTTATGCGACATAGAGAATGCACAGGAAATCCATTGACAAATTGGCAAAAACAAATTATAATTGTAGAAGGCTTTTTTGAAAGCCTGCGTATTCCAAGATTTTTGCAGTGAGGTGCCATACCATGTATTCCCGGAAGAAAAAATCCAACAGCAACTCCAGACTCTGGATCAATACAACCATCGGCGTATTATGCGGTGTCATCGTTTTGGTGTTTTTTGTGGTGCTTTTGACCCAAACAGGGAAACCCAAGGTGGTGCAAATCCAGAATGCTGCCTTGCAGCAAACAGAAACCGCCGTTGTTACCACGCTCACCACGGAGGCACCCGCCGAACCACCTGCACTGCTAACATATCCAGAAAAAGCGTCCGCTATCACGACCCTGACAGATGCCAATATTGTCAGCCAATACGCTTTGCTGCTAGATATCGAAAATAACTCCATCCTAGCAGAACGCGGCGATATTGAAGCGCGCATCTATCCCGCTTCAATGACAAAGATCATGACGCTCTTTGTCGCCGTAGAACAAATCGAAAACATGGATGATACTTTTACCATGACATATGAAATCATCGCTCCACTAATTGAAGCAGAAGCTTCCCGTGCCGGCTTCTCTGAGGGAGAGGTTGTCTCCATCCAAGATTTACTGTATGGTATTGCTTTGCCTTCCGGCGCAGACGCAACCACCGCCATTGCAGAATACGTTTCCGGCTCGGAAGCCGCTTTTGTAGAGCTGATGAATGAAAAGGCAGCAGAATTGGGACTGGAAAATACCCACTTTACCAACGCCAGTGGCTTGCATGATGTGAACCACTATAGCACGGTGACAGATATCGCCATGCTTATGGCATACGTTATGGACAACCCCACCTGCCGGGAAATCCTAAGTACTTATCAGTATACCACCGCATCGACAGAACAGCACCCGGAGGGCATTCTACTAGAAAACACCATGTTCAGCCGGATGTATGGCAATGAAGTGACCGGCATGACCATCGAGGCAGGCAAGACGGGTTATACCGATGAGGCAGGACATTGTCTCGTTAGCTATGCTACCGATGATACCAATGGTGCCGCCTATGTGGTTGTCACCGCCATGGGCGGCAGCTATTGGAATGCAGTCTTTGACACTTTTGCCCTGTACGGTATCGTCAACGGCGGCTATGAAATGCCCACTGATCTCGCCACCACAGACGAAAATACTGACACAGTCTATACAACTACAGAAAACCTTTTCACATAAAACCGCCGCACGCACAGAATAGTGCGCCATCTCTGGCATTGCCCTTTGCATTCCTGAGAAAGGAGGTCGGATCTTTGCAATGCGTACACGAAAAAAACGCCATCTAAGTTCCGCAGGGTTTCTGCTCTGCCTGGCCCTGCTAATTGCTGCCATTTTTCTCTGTGATGCCATCTACCGTGCTTTTTTTCAACACATGGAAGAAAATATTATTGGCACAGGCGGTTTTTCTCTCTCCTCCAATTCCAACAGCGAAACAGATGTCACCACACCGGCAGGTGATGGAGAAAGCGGTGTTTCGGCAGAGACTACTACCCCCAACGGAACCGTGCTGGAACTGTCCAGCACCGATCTGGCAAATGGAACGCTGGTAAATGTGGATTTGTCACATCCTTATGTTGGCAGCCAAAATTGGACAGATTTTTCCGCAGTCTCCAATGAAAATGTAAGACCCAGAGACACTTCTCTGCCTATACAAGCGGAAATTACCAGCGCCCTCGGCGAGTTGTTTGATGCCTATGCGGTGGATAATGGCTATGTCAATCTCCAAATCAACAGCACCACCGATGCCACACTGGCACTCTATTCCAACTCTCTGCCCGACCGCAGCACCGGCTATGGATTTGATATTGGGCTGATCACTAGTACGGGAGAAGTGGTTCCCTATATTCAAAAGCACAACGAATGGATGATGCAACACGCCTGGGAGTATGGATTTATTGTCCGCTACCCAAGCGATAAGACAGATATTACGGGCATCGCCTATGCGCCCCACCATTTTCGTTATGTGGGGAAAGTCCATGCAGCGATTATGTACCAGAACAACTACTGCCTAGAGGAATATTTACAGATGCTCCAGTCATACCCCCTCACCTCCAGCGGATTCTCTTATTCTGACGGTACCCAATCGTACTCTATCTACTACATTCCCGCCGATGCAAGTGGCACAACCACCGTGACGCTTGAGGAGAATACCATCTATGAAATCTCTGGTGACAACCGCAGTGGTTTTGTTCTTACCATCACCCACAATGCCGCTTCAGATACAACGACTGCTATAACGGAAGAAACCACTATCCCCCCTGTATAAATTCGTGCCGCATTGATATCAAATGCGGCATTTTTGCGAAATATCCGTCTGCATGGAGTCTTTCTTTTTGACCGCTGGAGACTTGAATAATTTTCCAAAAGCAACTGTCGTTTTTTACAAAAAAACTATTGACAAGGAGAATAAAATAGATTATAATGTAAGAAATATATTGGGCTTCAATGAAGAAAGGAGTTTGTTTTTATGAAATCCAATTGGAAAAAACGTGTTGCTGGCGTGATCGCCATCGTAACACTCATTTCCGGTACCATCGGCGGCAGTGTATATGCTGCGCCCGTCTCGGTAACAACAGAGAGCATTACCCTTGAAATGCCTGTATACGAAGAGCCACTGCCACAAGAGACGGTAGATGCTATGCTGCTAGGCACTTATGACGTCGTGGCAAATGACAACATGGGGCTGGTACGCTCTGCTGGTTCGGAACAAGAAGATTATACTACACCCGAAGGGACGCTTGCCGCAGAAGGCCAATTTTACTTTAAGGTTGTTTCTGGCTTTGCACAGATTACCGGCTATGTCGGCGATGCGGCAGATGTGGTAATCCCAGAAACTCTTACAAACCCTGAGGACGGAGAATCGTATGAGGTTTCCTTCATCGCCTCCGGCGCATTCTATGGCAACGATCAGATCACCTCGGTGGTTATGCCGGAGACACTTGTGGGTATCGGTTCCAACGCTTTCTGTAATTGCTCCAACTTGCAACAGGTATACATCCCGGACAGCGTGGCAACCATCAATACCGATGCCTTCTGTATGTGTTCCAGCTTAACTTCAATCACGCTTCCGTCGAGCCTATACTATGTGGGTGATGAGGCTTTCGCTTACTGTACTTCACTAGAATCCGTCACCATCCCCGGCGGGCTGACCAATATCAGCACATCCATGTTCTCTAACTGTACCAGCTTGAAATCTGTTATCCTGGAGGAAGGCGTACAGTCCATCGGTGCCAGCGCATTCTTCTGCTGCGCTTCACTAGAAACGGTACAGTTCCCTGCTAGTTCACTGAGTTCCATTCTTGCGAATGCATTCGCTTACTCTGGTTTGGTAGACTTGCAGATGCCGGACAGTGTGACCAATGTAGCAAGCGGCGCTTTCAGCAACTGTGAAAATCTCCGAACACTCACACTTTCGAAAGGGCTGTCCACTCTGCAGAAAGATACCTTCTGCTACTGCTACAGCCTAGAAGAAGTCGTAATTCCGGACAATATCACTACCATTAAGTCGGGCGTATTCACCAGCTGCACCAGTTTAAAGTCTGTTACCCTGCCGGATACTTTGACGGAACTGGGCATCATCAACTTCTATGGCTGTACTTCACTGGAGAGTATCACACTGCCCGATTCGCTTCCTGAAGTTTCTGACAGTTTGTTCTACAACTGTACATCCCTGCGTGAAGTGAACTTCGGTGCCAATATCGAAGAAATTGGCAGCTCTTCCTTCTACGGATGCAGCGCATTGACCTCTGTAGAGATTCCAGATTCTGTGAAAAAGATCGGCGAGAGCGCCTTTGCAGAATGCACCGGACTGACCTCTGTGAAGATCAGTGATTCTGTCACCAAAATGGGGAAGTGGGTATTCTACAATGACACAGCATTGACCGATGTCACCATTGGATCGGGTCTATCTCAACTGGACAACTATACCTTCTACCGCTGTTCCGCACTGGAAAGTGTCACTATTCCCGATAATGTTACTTCACTGGGGCAATACATCTTTGCGGAATGTGGTTCATTGTCAGAGGTCACACTGCCGGAGACATTGACCTCCATCGGGAAAGCCGCTTTCATCTCCTGTCCATCACTTACTGAAGTGACCATCCCGAAGAGTGTCACCTCCATTCAGGATTACGCATTTGGATACACCGTGGAAAACAACACTACATTCAAGAATAATATCATTACTATTAACAGCTACAGCGGTTCTGCTGGTGAACAGTATGCAAATGCTAATGAGATTCCCACAACCGTGCTGGATGCGCCAACAACAACTGAGACCGAACCGCCAGTAGCCACAGGCACTACCAATACTGATGACACCACAACAAGTGGCAGCGGTTCAGACACCACAACTTCGACAGATACAGTCATCCCAGATATCTACTATGGAGATGTCAACGTAGACGGAAGAGTGGACATCACTGATGCAGTATATCTGAGCCGAGCGCTGGCAAATGTCGTTACACCGAACGAAAATGGCCGTGCCAATGCAGACTGCTACATGGATAATTCAATGGATTCCACCGATCTTCTAACCCTGTTGCAATTCCTGGTTAGCAACATTGACTCCATTCCAGTATATCCGGAAGGATAACATAGCCTTGTCAAAATGTCAAAATAGACTTTGTGAAACTTTGCGTAGGTAACACAAGGCTCATACTAAATGATAACGCACAAAGAGAGCTTACCATAACAATCCATGGTAAGCTCTCTTTTATACGCTGTTGCCGCTGTGTCCGCCATCGCTTCTTGTTATGGAATCACTGTTAAATCCGATGCGCAGTCAGATTTTTGTCAGATGAAACAAAAATGCAAGCGAGATGCGCGTTGAACCGTAGGCGAGATTTATTCAGCGGTTGCTGTTGCTTACTTTATATGTCCAGCGGCATTCAACACAAAAAACACTGTGCGTCAATTGCACATTGTATCCGCTCACAGCCTCTTTTTAGAGAACAGCCGCCATACGCATTTGTTTGCCTCCACTCCACAGCGGTGATACATACAAGTGTGCCTTACCCTCTGCTGTTCGACAGCATGATGAGGCAGAACTGTATTATTTTCGCTATTCCGAAACATCAGCATAGTCCATATAAAAAACGGCAGATACGTTCTTGCACGCATCTGCCGTTGACTTTTACCTGATAGAAATTATCTTGTTGATTACTGATCCAACTTACGCTTTTCATCCTCAATCATAGCCAGCAGTTCATCCACCGAAGCAGAAGAAATCTTATCATAACGGCTGGCAGGTGTAGACGGCTTCTTCTTTTCCGATGCTGTTGACTTTTCCGCTGCTGCCGGACGAGATGCCCCATTGGTGCTGCTACGGGAAGTAAACCGACTAGAGCCAAGATTGCGTGCCTCTTCCGGAGAGGCTGCCTCATGGCTACCACGATAGCCGGACGACTCCTGCGCAATCGGCGCATCTGCCGCATGGGAGGAATAGCCATCGCTGCCATAAGAAGGCGAAGTGCTTCTCCGTGTTTCAAATGTGGTAGTTGCGGAGACATCGCTGGCGTGTGCCCCCTCATAACGATCTGGCATAGATACAGCACCGCCCTGTTGTGTCAACTGATCCGACGGATCGGTGTAAATAGGAAGGTCGTGCTGCGCCTTGAACTGCATGGTGCGTGCCTTCTGATACGGAGAATTCGGGTTAACCTGCTTACGCTCAAAATTCTGCGCAATGGAAGAACGCTTCTGCTCAAAAGAGCGGCTCGAAGAAGACTCCGATGGATGATAGAGCGGCGAACGTCCGCCCAACTCTTCCTCTTCATACGCCCCATTCATATCATAGGAATCCTCGCTATAAACCTCATCATAATTTTCCTCAAAAGCAAATTCGTCATCGCGCTTGCCGTTGGCACGCACGATGGCAACGATCAGCATGATCACCAAAATCACACTCGGCAGTACCAAAATCGTGAGAATACCTGGTACGCTGGTAGCGAAAGTAATATATGTATACAACTCGCTGCTTTCATAGATGCACTTACCCAGAATATTGTCCACCGTAATCGGCGGCTCCGTTCCCACCGTATCCGCCTGCATCGTCGTCGGATAATACATCAAAATACCGCTGGCATCCTGTTCAATGTTATAAATGCGGCGCACCGCAATGCGCTCAGAATCCACATCCGTGGAAGGATCGTCGTCCGCTAGAACACAGAGGACTGCGTTGTTCTTGGCAATGGGATCAGATGCGTCATACGCTGAAGCAATGACGGCAGTATACTGGTGAATTGATGCCGCAGCACTTGCAGTATCCGCTGTACCATCTGTAGTACCATCGCCCTGTACACCCGCAGCACCATCAAGCGATGTTGTGTCGGTGGCAACAGAAACACCGCCGTCAGCCTCCATCACATCACTTTCCATCAAATAAATATAATGTCCAAAAATCTGCGGCGTGTCATGACGAGAGAAAAGGATGTTCGTCGTCAGTGTCACCGCAACGATCAAAATCAAGAGGATCGCCAAGACAACAATGAGAATAGATTTGGATTTTCTTTTCATGGTGCTACCTTCCTTTGCTGATAAGTTACAACTTGTACTTATTATAACACATCTTTTCTGGAATTTCAATTCTTTTTTTCCATTTTAGAAGAAAAAATTGGAGATTGAAAAAAGATAATTTTTTGCGCCAATACACCCAAAAAACCGATGCGATACGCATCCATTTAAAAAAGTGCGTGCAAGTCACTTTTATTATAACACATTTTTATACCCTGTGCAATGCCTGAAAAAAATTTTCATAAAAATTTCATGGAAAAAGCCTCTTGACAAATCGAAAAAATATGGTATAATAGAAAGGCAATATAGTTAACGTAGTAAATGCTGGAATAGCTCAGTTGGTAGAGCAGCGCATTCGTAATGCGCAGGTCGCGTGTTCAAGTCACGTTTCCAGCTCCATTTATGCGAGCGTAGTTTAGTGGTAAAACATCAGCTTCCCAAGCTGAGGTTGCGAGTTCGATTCTCGTCGCTCGCTCCAATTCGTGTAAAAAGATAATGTCTCTGATTGCGATAGGCAGTTGGAGGCATTATTTTTATGCGAAAAACAGAATAATATTGCCCTTTTGGGAATGCGAAAATCGACCGTTCAACATCATATTTTATGTGAAATGCACTAAAACGTGCGAGTTTATCTATGTAAAATTTGTGCAAAACACATCTTGCCAGGCATGCGAAAATCTTGTATGATAAATACTGTGCAGATCTCTTTTTTGCACAATATGTATTGCGTTCATGGGGATGTCTCATCCCCGTGTATAAGGAAATGAGGAAACACTATGAACAAGGCCAAAAAAATCTTAGCATTTCTGCTGGCATCTGCCGTTGTATGCAGCGTAAGCACTGCCTGCGGCAACTCGGAATCCTCCTCCAGCGAATCTGAATCCAGCGCAACGGAAGAATCCAGCGAAGCAGAAACATCCAGTGCGGAAGAATCCAGCGAAGCAGAGGAGTCCAGCACAGAAGAATCTGCCATGCAGGTACAGACCGGCGACTTTGAAGAAGCCGTTGTGCCGCAGGCAGGCGAAGCATATCTGAGTATGTCGGATGGTCAGTGGTGGCTCCAGTACCAGGGCAGCGACAACGACTATCTCTGTTATGACGCCGGCGTAGTGCCAATCACCGGAAACGGCGACTATACCGTAAGCGTTACTTGTGATACCAATGCCATTCGCTATGATACCACCGGCGATATCAACGGTGAACTGATTGCCAACGGCACCTCGTTCATGGCTGTACAGATCATGGATGGTGCAACCGCTACGCCGAACGCTGTAATCGAAGTAACTGCTGTAAAAGTAGACGGAACAGAGATTCCACTGACAAAGAAGAGCTTCACCAACACCGAAGAAACCGAAATCAACGGAGAAAAACACAACAACATTCGTTCCAATATCTTCAATGAGTGGGTACCGGACAGCAGTCTCCCGAGCGATGCGAGAAGCGCAGAAGGCAATATTGCTGACCTTGCCAACGCAAGTGACTATTCCGCTACCATCCTCGACCCGTCCGCCATCGGTGACTGGACAACCATTGAAGTAGACTTCACCATCACTGGCATGGAATAAGTCCTATCCCCGGATTATTTATCGGGAAAAACAGCTGCCTGTATCCTTTTTTGATACAGGCAGCTGTTTGCGTCAACACCCCATTTAGTATCCATATGAGGTAAAATCGCAACTGTTAATTTTTCGTGAACAATAAGGGCAGAGCAAAAAAATCACGCAATTTCGGACTAAAATAGACTTTTTGGATTCCTCAAAAAGCTAAAAAAAAGTATTGACAAACGGTTTGAAATGGTGTATAATAATATACGTCGCTGAGAGACGCGGCGAACAAAAAGTGGATGGAAGCTTAGCTCAGCTGGGAGAGCATCTGCCTTACAAGCAGAGGGTCATAGGTTCGAGCCCTATAGTTTCCACCAGTGGTCTGGTAGTTCAGTTGGTTAGAACGCTGCCCTGTCACGGCAGAGGTCGTGGGTTCGA
>CASDUD010000076.1 GCA_949283725.1 uncultured Ruminococcus sp. | reverse complement strand
AGTCTACATTGATGCAGAGTCTATATTTTGACATCGTCCCTACCTCTGGCAATGCCTATTTAGAGGATTATAAGGGCGGCACCGCAAGCATCTGGCAGATCAGTGCCGCAGAACAGCGACAGATCAAAAACTGCATCATGGGCATGGTCTACCAGAATCCAGTCAGAGGTCTGCGAATGCATTATTCTGCCGCCTCAAATATTGCGGAAAAACTGATTGCTGCCGGAAATCGCAGTGCCGGCCATATGACTGAACGTGCCAAGGAACTGCTGGCGGCCGTAGAGATCCTGACTTCTCGGATGGGGGAAGCACCGATCCATTTTTCTGGTGGTATGCAACAGCGTGTGCAAATATCTAAGGCACTTGCCAACAATCCTTCTGTTTTGCTGCTGGATGAAGTGACAACTGGACTAGACCTCTCGGTACAGGCAAAGGTGTTGGATTTAATTCGGCGGATTAAGGCGGAGTTTGGTATTTCGATTTTGCTCGTATCTCATGATTTAGCTGTTATTCGGATGCTGGCAGACCGAACAGTAGTGATGCTGGATGGAAAAATCATCGAAAGTGGTTTGACCGATCAAATTCTTGAAGATCCTCAGCACGCCTATACCCAGCAGCTGGTACATTCTCTACTATAAAGGGCAGACCACTTAGGAGGAACTAAAAATATGATAGCAATCAAAAACGGCAGAATTGTAACGCCCCATCAAATTATCGATGGAAAAACGTTGCTGTTGGAACAGGATCGTATTTTGGATATCTGTGACTTTGATGGCGCAGCAGAACGTGTTATTGATGCGCATGGCAGATATATTCTGCCAGGCATGATTGATGTACATTCTGATAAGATCGAACAGTTTATCTATCCACGCCCTACTGCACGATTCCCCTTTGAACTTGCGCTGAAGGAATGTGAAAAGGAATTGCTCCAGCTTGGCATCACCACGATCTACCACTCGTTTTCTCTATACAAGGATGAGCTTCTGGGAAAAAGTCCGCTGCGTACCAAGGAGAGCGTGCAAGAAATGGCTGAGCTTATCGCCGATATCCAGAATCGGAGCCATCTCATTCACCACCGCTTTCATTTGCGTTTGGAAATCGACAATGTGGCAGCGTTTCCGATCGCCAAGGAGATGATTTCCCGCCATTTGGTGCATGAGATTTCTTTTATGGATCATACACCAGGGCAGGGGCAATATCGGAATCTGGAAGTTTATCGGGATACTGTGGATAAATATCATGGCATGGAAAACGAGGGAAAGACTTTTGAAGAAATCCTGGAATACCATCAGAATAAGGAAATGCTCTCTTTTGCACAAATGCAGACGTTGGCAGATTTGGCGCATGCCAACCACATTACCGTGGCATCCCACGACGACGATAGCATAGAAAAATTGGCACTCAACCGCAGACTCGGTGTAGATATCAGTGAGTTTCCCATCACAGAAGAGGTAGCACAGGCGGCACGTGAAATGGGTTTCTATACCATTGCTGGTGCGCCGAATATTCTGCTGGGCGGCTCTCATTCTGGGAATATGTCGGCAGCACAGGCAATTGAAAAGGGGTGTGTTGATATTCTTTGCTCCGATTACTTCCCGCAGGCACTGCTGCATAGTCTGTTTGTCATGCGTGACCAGTATGGTCAGACGTTACCGGATATGGTCAATCGGGTTTCCTTGCATCCAGCAAGGGCAATGAGAATTGACCAAGATTACGGCTCGATCGAACCAGGGAAAAAAGCCGATCTAGTCATTGTGGACATTCTCGATGGTTATCCAGTAGTGACTCATGTGTTGGTAGATGGAAAGACAACTTCCAGAGTGGAATACAGGGGGCGTTCGATATGAGCATACTGGAAATACGGGATTTGACAAAACAATTTTATCTACATCACGCTGGTCGAATGATTCGTTCCTGTCAGAATATTTCCTTTGCGCTGGAAACGGGGGAATTTATTGGCATTGTGGGTCGATCGGGTGCTGGAAAATCAACGATATTAAAGTGTATCCATCGTACATATTTGCCTACAGCAGGAGATATTCTTTATGACAGCGCTGCCTTTGGAAATATCAGTTTGGTGCACGCCACAGAGCGTGAAGTCCTCTATCTGCGCAACCATGAGATCGGGTATGTTTCCCAGTTTTTAAGTGTTATGCCCAGAACAACTGCCAAAGAACACGTGATGCAGACGCTGCTGGAGACAGGACATAAGAGCGAAGATGCTCAGAAACAGGCGGAAGAAATGCTGGCATACTTTCGGTTGCCCGAAGATTTATGGGATATCTACCCCAATACTTTCTCCGGTGGCGAACGGCTGCGCCTGAATTTGGCACACACTATGGTCAGAGCGCCTCGGCTTATGCTCTTAGATGAACCAACAGCATCATTGGACAATAAGTCAAAAGTGCTGGTCAAGGACATGCTGATTAAGTTAAAAGAGCAGGGAACAAGTATGATCGGAATCTTTCATGATTTGGAATTTATGGACGGCCTTTGTGATCGGGTGTTCAATATTTCGGAGGGAACTTTTGCATGAAAAAGGCCGATTTGCATATGCATTCTACGGTATCGGATGGCAGCTTTTCTATTTCTGAACTGATTGCTAGGGCGAAAGAACGGGGGATGGATGCCATTGCTATTACTGACCATGACACACTCTCTCATGTAGGGCAGATACCCGAAGTGACAGACCTCCGTGTGATACCAGGCATTGAGATTTCTGCATATGATTATACCCAAAATTTTCGTGTCCATATGCTTGGATATCGAATCCAAAATCCAGAGCAAGTAGAACGAGTTGTTCACCCTACTCTAGAGGCACGTCATGCCAATTCCATGCGTCAAATTGCACGGCTCAATGACTGTGGCTATGATATCGATATACAGACGCTTCGAAAAGCGGATGGCAAGTATATTTATAAACAGCATATTATGGATGATTTGGTTCGTCGAGGAAGGATTCCTGAGATGTTCGGCGATTTTTATCAGCGTGTTTTCAAAAACGGTGGAATTTGCGATTTTGATATTCGGTACATCTCCCCGTTGGAGGCACTTCGTGCGATTAAGGATGCTGGTGGTCTGGCAGTATTAGCACACAGCGGACAGCAGCAGAATTTTACATTGATTCCGGAATTGGTGCGCCATGGACTGGATGGATTGGAGCTGAATCACCATGCCAACCGGGATAGAGATAAGGTGATTATCCGGCAATATGCGGAAAAATATCATTTATTCCTTACCGGTGGCAGTGATTTTCATGGGAGATTCGAGAATGTGCGTGTAGATATAGGGGATTATTTGTCAGAATCAAGCGGCATTTCACAAATTTTCGGAGAGGAATGGGGTAGCCTATGATAGAGATCCGAAACGCAACATCCGCTGATCTTTCCAGCGTTTATGACTTGATCTGTGCGCTGGAAGAGACACATTTTTCTAGACAGCGGTTTGCATCCGGCTATGCGTCAATTTTGAAAAAACCAGAACATATAGTACTGGTTGCGTCGGAAGAGCGGAATGTGATCGGTATGCTGCACTTGCGCATGGAGTTTCAACTGCATCATGTGCAAAAGACTGCGGAGATTTTGGAATTGATTGTACAAGATACATATCGCGGCCATGGAATCGGTGCAAGTCTTTTTGCGGCAGCAGAGACGGTTGCAAAAGAAAATAATTGT
>CASDUD010000075.1 GCA_949283725.1 uncultured Ruminococcus sp. | reverse complement strand
AAGGCGGTGATCGTTGCCGTTTCGGAGGGGATCGAAGTGCCGGATGGCGTACAGTCCGGGATGGTAGACAATTTTGGACATAAGTACCTCTCCGGGATTGGAAAATATCTCGAACAGCTGGTACGGGAGAAAATTGGCTGTAAGGTGCGTTCGATTGAACTGAATGTGATGCAGCGATGCTCCTCGCATCTCTGTGCCAAGACGGATATCGACGAGGCGGAGCAGATTGGGGCGGCTGGTGTTCGCTGTGCCCTTCGTGGCGAGACGGGGCGTGTGATGGTGTTCCGGCGTGTGCACGACCATCCCTATACAGTGGTGATGGAGCCAGCTGATGCTTCTCAGATTGCGAACCGCGAGAAGTTCCTCCCCCGGGAGTTTCTCACCGCTGCGGGGAACAACATCAGCGAAGCGGCGATGGCATACTTTCTGCCGCTTATGCAAGGAGAGTGCAATCTAATCATGCAGGGCGGCATTCCAAAGCATTTTACCATTCAAGAGTCTATTCTGAAATAAGGTGCGTCCCTATTACACAATCATATCCAACATAAATGAAACCCCCTTTGGCACTGCATTTTCGCAATGCCGGAGGGGGTCTTGCCTGTTTTCATAGAGAAAGTGGCCTATAGGTGCTCGTTTTGGATGGGGTATGTATATGGCACTCGTGTTTTCGTGTAATCGTTTTCCTTGCCTTTTCATTCCATCACTGGCTCCGCCATTCGTGCGTTTGCCAGCATCAGCTTAATACGATTTTCCTGGTTGACACGAGTGGCGCCTGGGTCATAGTCGATTGCCACAATATTGGCGTTCGGATAGGCATTCTTAATGGTGCGTGCCATTCCCTTTGCCACAATATGGTTTGGCAGACAGCCAAAGGGCTGGGTGCAGATGATATTCTCTGTGCCCGTCTCCGCCAAAACTGCCATTTCGGCGGTAATCATCCAGCCCTCGCCCATACAAACGCCCTGGCTGATGTATTTATCTGCCGCTGCCCGCAGATCTTCAAAGTCATGGGGTGGGGTAAATACGCCGTGCTTTTCGATGCAGCGGATCATCTGCACCTGTTTGCTGTGCAGGAACTTGTACCCTAACCCGAATGCCAGCGTTTTCACATTGCGATAGTCATAGAGGTGGCTGCTTGTTTCCGTGTTGGCGGCACAGTACAGAATAAATTCCAAAAGCGTTGGTACCACTGGCTCGCAGCCCTCTGAAATCAGAAATTCTTCCAGCTGGTTGTTGGCCAAGGGGGAATATTTTACATAGATTTCCCCGATGATGCCCACTCGAATTTTCGGTTTCTGGCTCCGGGGGATGGCGGCGAAGTCGTCGAGCATCTGGGTATAGATTTTTTCCGATGATAAGTACTTGTTGCTCTCAAAGAGTTTCGGCAGCTTTTCCTGCCAAGCGTCCAGCACCTGTTTCGATTCCCCCTCGTTGAGTTCATAGGGACGGCATTGATTATAGAGCGTCATCAGCAGATCGGCGTACAGCACGCCATAGACCATTTTGATGCAAAGCGGCAGTGTCAATTCGAGACTGCTGTCTTTTTCGAGCCCGGCGAAGTTCAGTGAAATCACCGGTACCTGCGGGAACTGCTGTGCCACGCATTTGCGCAGCAGATGGATATAGTTCGATGCCCGGCAGCCGCCGCCTGTCTGGGTGATGAGCAGCGCCGTGTGATCGATATCATATTTTCCGCTTTTGAGCGCTTCCATGAACTGTCCGACCACCAGCAGCGCAGGATAGCACGTGTCGTTGTGGACATTTTTCAGTCCCTCCTCCACCACCGTGCGGGAGGTAGACTCTAACAGTTCCATGTGGTATCCAAACTGTGCCAAGATTTTGATGATGAGGTGAAAGTGGATCGGCAGCATATTCGGCACCAGGATGGTATAGTCCTTTTTCATGTCCGGGGTGAATTTTGCATATGCCATAATCGGCGTTCCCTCCTTATTCCATGGCGGCGATGAGACTGCGCAGGCGAATCTTAATCGCACCGAGGTTGCTGATTTCGTCAATTTTGAGCTGTGTATAAAGCTTTCCGCCCTGTTCGAGGATGCGGCGCACTTCATCGGTGGTGATGGCGTCGATGCCGCATCCAAAGGACACCAGCTGTACCAGCTGCATATCCGGCTGGGTGGTGACATATTGTGCGGCTCGATACATCCGGGCGTGATAGGTCCATTGGTTGAGTGCCTGGAGCGACGGAGTCTGTGCGAGATGTGCCACGCTGTCCTCTGTGATGACAGCCAACCCCAGACTGGTAATCAGTTTATGAATGCCATGGTGGATTTCCGGGTCAATGTGGTACGGTCTGCCCGCCAGCACAATGATTTTCTTCCCAGCCGCCCGTGCTTGCTCGATGATGGTTTCTCCCTCTTGGATGATGGCCTGGCGGTGCTGCTCAAGGGCTTCAAAGCCGTGCGCAAGTGCCTGTTCCACCTGTTTTTTGGTCACATAGTGCGCCAGTAGTGCGGAGAGTGTTTTCACCACGTGTCCTCGCCGATTGAGGTCGAGAAATGGATATAGGAAATTATTCGGCGTCAGCTTTTCGCAGTTCGCCATTAGCAGTTCCGGATAGTATGCCACCACGGGGCAATTGAAGTGATTGTCCGAGCCACCTTCGTCGAGGTTATAGCTCATGCAGGGGTAGAAGATAAAGTCCACACCCTTTTCGAGCAGGCTTTCGATATGTCCGTGCGTGAGTTTTGCCGGATAGCACACCGTATCAGAGGGGATGGTGCTCTGCCCTTTATAATACGTTTGGCGGGTACTCTCTTCCGAGAACTGTACCGCAAAGCCGAGGTCGGTAAAAAAGGTATGCCACAGCGGCATCTGGTCATAATAGTGGAGTGCCAGCGGCAGGCCAACCGTGGCAACGGGCTTTTCGGGCTGATGGAACTGGAGTGCAAGAATCTGCTGATATTTCCAGTCGAAGAGGTTTGGCAGCTGCTGTGATGTTTGCTTGCCCGCCCCTTTTTCGCAGCGGTTCCCGGAAATAAAGCGGCTGCCGTCGTGGAAGCGGATGATGCTCAGGGCACAGTGCGCCGTACATCCCTTACAGGTGGCTGCCTTGGCGGTATAGGAAAAGTCTGCCAACTCCGCCTTGGAGAGCAGTGTAGAGGTGCCACTGGATTTCTCTTGGGCATAAAGTGCCGCCCCGAATGCGCCCATCAGCCCGGAAATGGTGGGGCGGATGACTTCCTTTCCAATTTCGCGTTCAAAGCAGCGCAGCACGGCATCGTTCAGGAATGTGCCGCCCTGTACCACAATATGCTCGCCCAATTCTTCGGGGTCACGGGCGCGAATGACTTTATAAATGGCGTTTTTGACAATCGAGCTAGACAGTCCGGCGGAAATATCCTCGACGGTTGCCCCGTCCTTCTGCGCCTGTTTTACAGAACTGTTCATAAAAACTGTGCAGCGGGAGCCAAGGTCTACTGGATGCTTTGCAAACAGCCCAAGTTTTGAGAACTCGGCGATATCATAGCCCAGTGCCACTGCAAACGACTGGATGAACGAGCCGCATCCGGAGGAACAGGCTTCATTCAGCATAATGCTGTCGATGCTGTGGTTCTTGATCTGGAAGCACTTGATGTCCTGGCCGCCGATGTCGATGATAAAATCCACCTCGGGGCAGAAGAAGGAAGCGGCTTTGAAATGTGCCACGGTTTCCACAATGCCAAAGTCTACCTTCAGCCCAGCACGGATGAGATCTTCGCCATAGCCGGTGACGGCGCTGCCGCAGATGGTACAGTCGGGGCTGAGGTTTTCATAGAGTGCCGTTAGTTCCCGCTTGACACAGTCCAGCGGCTGTCCTTTGTTGGAGGCGTAATATTCATAGAGCAATTCGTGCTTTTCTGAGATCAGCACGATTTTCGTCGTGGTCGAGCCGGCATCAATGCCGAGATACGCCTTTCCGGCGTACGTTGTATAGTCGCCCCGTGCGACATCGTGGCCATTGTGCCGTGCTTGGAAGCGTTCGTATTCTTCCGGATAGGTAAAAAGCGGCGCATCGGCGATGAGTGTCGTCTGGGTCTGTGCCTGTTCCAGCATTTTGGCGAGTGTCTCCAGCGTATAGGTCTCTTGCAGCGATGCCGCCGACAAGGCGCAGCCATAGGCGACAAAGGTTCTTCCATCTTCCGGGAAACAGGCGTGTTCCGCATCGAGCGAGAGCGTCTTGGTAAAGGCGTTGCGCAGCCCCTGGAGGAAGGAAAGCGGCCCGCCGAGGAACAGGACATTTCCCGCGATCTTACGCCCCTGTGCCAGACCAGAGACCGTCTGGTCCACGACCGCCTGGAAGATGCTGGCGGCGATATCCTCTCGTCTGGCTCCTTGGTTGAGGAGCGGCTGAATATCAGATTTGGCAAACACACCGCATCGGGAGGCGATGGGATAGACCTTTTCGGCGGAAAGCGCCATCTTGTCCAGTTGATCGACGCTGACATCCAACAGGGTCGCCATCTGGTCGATGAATGCGCCCGTACCGCCGGCGCAGGTACCGTTCATCCGCTGTTCTACGCCGCCGGTGAGGAAGATGATCTTGGCATCCTCGCCGCCGAGTTCGATGACCACATCCGCCTGAGGGAAACGCTGTTTCACCGCCAAAAAGGCAGCATGGACTTCCTGGACGAATGGTAGATTTGCCGCCTGTGCCAGCCCCAGCCCGGCAGAGCCGGTGATGCTGACGTGGAGAGGGGTGTCTGGATACAGCTGTGCAAGCGTTAAGAGCTTTTCGCACACGATCTCCCGCACCCGGGAAAAGTGCCGTTCATAGCTGGCGGCGATCACCTCACGGGACTTTGTCATCAAAACGGTTTTCACTGTAGTTGAACCTACATCAATCCCCAGGGTATCTGGGATCTTGGCAGTCTGGATTTCACACACCGAAGAATGCTCCTTTCTCTGGGCAGCCCTTGTGAAAGAGCGCCTGTGTTGTTTTTCCTGACAGGATTCGACTTCTATTATAAAACAAAATTAAAAAAAAAGCAACCGGTAAATTGTTGCGGGAAAATGGCGAGTTCCTGGAAACGTGGGCTGTCAGCGAGGCGGACTGGCAGGTGCATCCATAGGGACAAGGTGTGCCATTTTTTGCAACCATGCCAAATGAAAACAGACTCTTATATCTGTCCCCGCACATCTCTTGGCACCCGCTTGGAGATGCCACAGACGATTTCATAGCCGATTGTGCCATAGAGATGAGCCAGTTCGTCTGCGGTAATCTGCGCATCTCCGTCACATCCGAACATCGTGACCACATCGCCCGGCTGCACCGCGGTGGGGCAGTCGGTCACATCGAGCATCAACTGATCCATGCAGACCCGTCCCACAATCGGACAGCGCACGCCATGCACGATGGCCTCCGCCCGGTTCGACAGCAGACGCGCATAACCGTCGGCATAGCCGATGGTGACTGTGGCAATCGTGCGAGGCGTTTGGGCGGTATAGGTTCTTCCATAGCTGATGCAGGCGCCTGGCTCGACCGTTTTGACGTGAGACACCACGCTGCGCAGGGACATTACCGGATGCAGTGCAATCGGCACGTGTTCGGGATAGTTTGGTTCCAGTCCGTACATCACGATACCCACCCGTGCGAGTGTAGCACGAGGATTCGGGCGCAGGACGCTGGCGGCGCTGTTCATGAAGTGGAGGTGCTTAAGTCGGTGTCCCTGTTCTGAGAGCGCATCATAGACGGCGAGAATCTGCGCCTCCTGATGTTGGGTGTATGCGATATTTTCCGAAGCTGAGTCATCGGCCACGGCAAAGTGGGTGTACAGCCCCTCCACCGACAGCCGATCGAGCTGGAACATCGGTAAAATCTGTTCGAGATATGCTTGTGTGCTGTCCCCCCGGAAGCCAATGCGTCCCATGCCGGTGTCCAGCTTGATGTGACAGCGCACGGGCTGGTGCGCGAACTGTTGGAGTTGGCGGGCATAGTCGAGAGACAACACGCCCTGGATGATGTTGTTGCGTGCCAGTTCCGGGGCAAATTCCGGCGGCGTATAGCCCAGAATAAAGATTTCCCCATAGGGGCAGTAGTGGCGCACCGCTAGTGCTTCTTCCAAATTTGAGACGGCATACCAGCGCACACCGAGTGTCCACAGCTTTCGGCAGACGGCCTCGTCTCCATGGCCATAGGCGTTGGCCTTGACCACCGCCATAAACTGGGTGTGTGCCGGTAGCACCTGCTGTACGGCGTGCACATTCTGTGCCAGCGCATCTAGATCAATCTCCGCCCAGGCACGATATCGTTTTTGCTGTTCTTTTTCCATCGCAGCTGCGCTCCTTCTATCGCAAAATGGCAGGTTTGGCAACAGACTCGTCCGTCTGCCCCGCAAAGCATGGCTGCACCGCCTTTCGGATGCGCTTGCTTTTTCCTGCAAAATATGGTATGATACAAAACATCGGGATATGCCGCCCCGCCGATAGACGGACGCTTTGGCATACCCACTATTATATCATGAGAAGCTGGAAAATTCAAGGGGCGTACACCCGGTTTTTTTGCGGCCGAAAAGTCTGCCCTTTTGCTGGGCATTTTTCCGAACACGGCCATTTTTCTAGAAAGGAACGAACGCAGCCATGTTTACCCATATTTTTGATACGCACAGCCATTATACCGACTCTGCCTTTGATGGCGACCGGGATGCGGTGCTTTCATCGCTCCCAGATTCCGGCGTGGTGCATACGGTGCTGGCGGGCACAACACTCGACGACAGCCGAGCGGGTGTCGAGCTGACCCGGACGTATGACACGCTCTATGCCGCTTTGGGCATTCACCCGGAGGCGGTCGATACTTATCAGCCGGACGATCTGGCGCAGATCTTTTCGTTGGCGGGTCGGGAAAAAGTCGTTGCCATCGGGGAGATCGGGCTGGACTATCACTATGGCACCCACAACCAGGCGGCGCAGATTTCCCTGTTCCGAGAACAGCTGTCCCTTGCAAAGACGCTGGATCTGCCGGTGATCGTTCACGCCCGGGACTGCACGGCGGATTATCTGCGCATTTTGCAGGAATTTCGACCCCGCGGCGTGGTGCACTGCTTTTCGGGCAGTGCCGAGACGGCACGGGAAGTGCTGGCACTGGGAATGTATATCGGATTTACGGGCGTGCTGACTTTTTCGAATGCCAAAAAAGCCCGGCGGGCGCTGGCGGCGGTCCCCCGGGACAGACTTCTTCTAGAGACGGACTGCCCCTATATGGCACCTGTACCTTTTCGGGGTAAGCGGTGTGACAGTCGTATGATCCCCTATACGGCTGAAGCGGCGGCGACTGTCTATGGCACCGATACCCAGACGATTCTGACAGAGACGTGCCGCAATGGGGAGACGCTGTTCGGCATTCCCGCCGCCAAAGCCGCCCCAGAATCGCCGGAGAAGGGAGACGCATGATGGACACCAAAGCACAGCTGATTGCCTGCTTAACGCAGATGCAGGGGCAGTTCGTTTCCGGCGAAACGCTGGCGCAGACGCTCCAAGTGAGCCGCAACACAGTGTGGAAAATGATAAAGGCACTACAGGCGGCGGGCTATCCGATTGAGGCACGCAAGCGTGTCGGCTATCGAATGGAATCAGACGCGGATGTGCTGACAGAAAGTACCATCTGCCCCTATCTGCAAAGTCGGGTGCTGGGACAGAAACTGAAAGTATTTGATACGCTTGCCTCCACCAACAGCTATTGCCGGGAACAGCTTCGAACGGGCGAGGCGGTGCATGGCATGGTGGTCGCCGCCAACACCCAGACGGCCGGCCGGGGCAGACAGGGACGTTCGTTCTATTCCCCGCCGGGGTCGGGACTATACTTTTCGCTTGTGCTGCGCCAGGCCATTGAAATCGATGACGGGGCACTGCTGACCGCCTGCGCCGCCGTGGCCGTGGCACGAGCCATCGATGCGCTGTGCCATACATATACCCAGATCAAGTGGGTGAACGACCTCTATCTGGACGGCAGGAAGTGCTGTGGCATTCTCACCGAGGGCAGTGTCAGTCTGGAATCCGGGAAGATCGATTCGGCGGTGCTGGGCATCGGTATCAACATTCGCTGTACCCAGACGGCACTGCCCGAATCCTTGCGGGATACGGTGACTTCACTGGAGGAGGCGGTGCCGGGGTGCAGAGTCTGCCGCGCGCAGCTGCTGGCGGCGGTGCTGTGGGAACTGGAACAGTGTATTTCCCGGCTTTCCGAACGGCAGTTTCTGCCGGAATATCGGCATCGCTGTTTTCTCATAGGGGAGACCGTGACCTATCGGGCGGACGACGGCACCGAAAAGAAAGTCGCTGTTCTCGACATCGACGACCGGTGCGGCCTGGTGGTGCGGGACGCATTCGGGCAGGTGCAGACCCTGCGTGCCGGTGAGATCCATATAGGTGCCGGCGGCGCGGCATAATGATGCGGAGGGATGCGAAACAAGTCCTAGAGTGACACCGCACAAAACCGAAATGTGGTCTTTGTACGGTGGTGCCCTAGAAAAACGGCAATGCAAGTTGTGAAAATACGAAAAGGCAGCACCGCACAGATCCGTCAGACGGGAATCGTGCGCTGCTGCCTTGTGTTTTGTCTTTTTGCGTAAAACTTGTGCAGACAGGTGCTTATTATTCCGGCAAAATGGTGTAGAATTGTTGCGCCAGATAGTAGGTCTCACCGGAGGACAATTCGCAATAGCCGGTCTTTTCTGCTGGTAGATCCAAATTCGGCGCATCGATCATGGCGGTCATCGGCTCTGGGCAGAAATAGTGCTTTTCGCCTCTGTCGTTCCAGAGGATCCAGAAGTGATACCCATCAGAAACTTCATAGCCGATCCCCTTTCCACTGGCCGTATCCAGCATCCGCACGCCTCGCATCGGCCGTCTGCCCGGACGGTCGAGTTTTCCGCCGGTGTACATATCGTTGTCCACCACACGTTTTACCGGGCAGCTTGTGCCCTCGGCATAGGCCCTGTCATAATCATCCAGCGGCAGGATCTCGCCGGTGGGCAGGCATCGTTCGTTGAGTACCCACTTTTCCAGCACCGGTACCTGGATGCGAATGTCCTCTTCTTTTGCGCCGTCTACAAACGGGGCGGCAATGGTGGTGTGCGTCGCCACAGAGATGGGGAGCTTCTTCTGTGACTGGTTCGTGATGGAAAATTTATACTCCAGACCATATTCACTCAGTACAAAGAAAAATTCCGCTGTGAACGGCAAGGGGAAATAGGAGAAGAACGGGTCGTTTTCGTTGTATGTATAGGCGGTGCGCAGCCATGCCCCTTCTTCGTTGGCGGAGTATGCCACGATATCGTGCGCCCGCTTGTGCAAAAAGCCGTGGATGTGGTTGTGATATGGAGCCGGCTCGTTGACTGGCAGATGATATTCGCCGTCGGAGGTGCGCAGTATACCATCGGCAAAGCGGTTCGGCAGATAGAGCGTCGGTAGCCCCCAGACTTCGGCGGAGCCACGGATATCATCGGGCGTGTTCTGTTCGTCCCATCGGAAAAATTCTACGCCGTGGACATCGTCGTGCAGCCGTAGTACATTCGAGCCGATACCCGGCGCAATGCGGGCGGTATAGCCCCCCGCACACAGTTCAACGCACTCCAGACCCTTCCATTCTATTTTGGTTGCGGTGTTCTTCATAATTGTATTGCATTCCTTTCGTTATGACAGCCTGCACAAGTTCGTGCCATGCCGCCTGGGATTTTCGGCAGTAAGTGTCATTTGGACACTGCCGTCTGCTTTACATCTCTTTGACCTATGCGGTGCGCCGCAGAAATCTGCACCTATTGCTTTTCAGAGATGCCATTGTTTCTAGTATATCATATGATAAAAAAATTGTCTATAGCCTATTGCGATTTTAGGCAGTTTGCATAAAAATAAAGAGTGAAAATTTGCATGGAGATCTCTCAACCGCTTTCATCGGAGACGATACGCAGGTGCCCCTGAAAAAGATGATCGTCCGCGTCATACTTTAAAACATTTGGAAGAAATGTAAAATTTCAGGGAATTGTGCAGAACGGCTTGACAAATTGTCGAAAAAGGAGTAAGATTGATATAATAATCTATTGCAATTGCACCGGGCAAAGACGCTGCGGACAGAGAATGCCGGCACCGCTTGCCATGTGCACAGACCGAAGATGCATTCGGGTTTGCATAATATCATTCTCATTCCGAAGGACTCCGCAGGCAGACGGGGTGAAGGGTCTGTCTGGCGGGGGGACTATGATTACAGGAGGGTCATTATGGCAACAGAACTGTGTGAAAAGTTTGGGAAACAGGGACTGACCTTTGACGACGTGCTGCTGATTCCCGCAGAGTCGGATGTCACACCGAATATGATCGACTTAAAGACAACACTGGCTGGCAGCGTACATTTGAATACCCCGATCATAACGGCCGCTATGGATACCGTGACCGAGGCGAAGATGGCCATCGCCATCGCCCGAGAAGGCGGTATCGGTATCATTCACAAGAATATGACCATCGAACAGCAGGCGGACGAGGTAGATAAGGTCAAGCGTTCGGAAAATGGCGTTATTGTAAACCCGTTCTCACTCACAGAAAATCACCTCGTGTCGGATGCCGACGAGCTGATGGGCAAATATAAGATTTCCGGCGTGCCGATTGTCGATAAGGTGGGCAAGCTGGTGGGCATTATTACCAACCGGGATATGCGCTTTCTCACCAACTATAGCGATCCGATTTCGGAAGTGATGACAAAGGATCACCTCATCACGGCTCCAGTCGGTACTACGATGGAGGAGGCACAGGCGATTTTGCGCCGCCATAAGATTGAGAAACTGCCGCTGGTCGATGCCGAGGGTTACTTAAAGGGTCTGATTACCATTAAAGATATCGAAAAAGCTGTGCAGTTCCCGAACTCCGCCCGTGATGAAAAAGGACGGCTTCTGTGCGGGGCGGCCATCGGTGTGACAGCGAACGTTCTCGACCGTGCCCGGGCACTCGTCGATGCCCAGGTGGATGTGCTGGTACTTGATTCTGCCCACGGCCACAGTAAGAATATCATGGATACGCTGAAAAAAGTTAAGGCAGCTTTCCCTCATGTGCCAGTGATTGCTGGGAATATTGCCACGGCAGCTGCAGCAGAAGCTCTTATCAAAGCAGGTGCCGATGCAGTAAAGGTCGGCATTGGCCCCGGCTCCATCTGTACAACCCGTATCGTAGCGGGCATCGGCGTGCCGCAGATTACGGCGGTCTATGATGTGGCACAGGTGGCCAAGCGGTATGGCGTTCCAGTCATTGCCGATGGCGGTATCAAGTATTCTGGCGATATTGTCAAGGCACTGGCGGCCGGCGCAGATGTGGTAATGCTCGGCTCGCTCTTAGCTGGCTGTGAGGAATCGCCTGGGGAGACAGAAATCTATCAGGGTCGTTCCTTTAAGGTGTATCGAGGCATGGGCAGCCTTGCGGCGATGGCGAACGGCTCGAAAGACCGTTACTTCCAGGAGGGCGCGAAGAAACTCGTGCCAGAGGGCGTAGAAGGCCGTGTGCCATATAAGGGGAGCGTGGCGGACACGGTGTTCCAGCTCGTTGGCGGCATTCGTTCTGGTATGGGTTACTGCGGCTGTCAGAACATCCAGCGGCTGCATGAATCCGCACAGTTCGTGCAGATCACGAATGCGGGCTTGCTCGAAAGTCACCCGCATGACATCCAGATTACCAAGGAAGCTCCGAACTATTCCATGCATGTATAAGGCAGTAATTGCTGCATGAAAGTGCGAGTGACGCGAGGCGATCGCTTTTGCCGGACGGTTTTCATAGACGAAAGTCCAGGTGTGGCCGAGCTCCGTGGACAATCACGCCTTTTAACGAAGGGGACGCTCCACCAGGAACGGTGGGAATTCTGAACAAAACATTTCCAGAGACACGTGTTATGCGTGTCTCTTTTTTTGGATAGATTTTGCCTAGACGGCCCGTAGCCCTTTTGGCATGCCATGCCCTGCGCGTATTCATGAAAAATTTTTCTCTGAAAAAAGAGCAATATTGCACCGAAATGCCCGGAAAATCCGGAAAATCCACGCAATTGCGCCACTTTTTGGGATAACTCATTTGTACGGCGGGACGATAAAGATTTTGAAAAGCGCCTTGACAGCGATATCGGAAATTTGCTATAATTGTGTTGTATCATTTGCAGGATTTCTGTATAAATTGTTGAAAATCTGCAAGGCACCGTAGGCAGACTTGCTCCGGTTGGACAGGGCTGCGCAAAAATATAGGTGCAGCCTGTGTGAAGGGCAGACTGCACAAGGAAGGGTGGAGAAACTTTTGGCAAAGCGGATTGGACAAAAACGTGTCCTGGCAGCACTGTTGAGTTGCGTCTTGGCAGGCACCTCTCTGCCGCTGACGGCGTGGCAAGCCGGGGCGCAGAATGCGGAAACCGCACGGACGGAGACGGCTGTGTCAGATGCCGCCGAAATTGTATCCGGCGACATGGCGGGTGACCTTGCCTATGAACAGCAGCTGACCTATAGTAACTACTATGACACCTATGCATCGGAAGCACACCCGGATGCAGAAATTTTGATGAAAGGCTCGGATTTTGTGGAAGCCGACTGTGACACCTATTCAGTAGGCGTCTATGCCGGGGCAGAGAGCACCGTCGACCACGGGGATTCGCTCATTTGGAACAGTGCCTCTGGCAGCTTTACCTATAGGATGATTGTGCCGGAAACGGGGCTGTATAGCCTTGAGATGACCTATTGCCCCATCATCTCCAATACATCGGAAATTACGCTGTCGCTGGCGATTGATGGCGAGGTGCCATATGACACCGCCTCTCGATTGACACTCAATAAAGTTTATCAAAATGAGCAGGAGATCCGCACAGACAGCGTTGGCAATCAGGTGCGGCCGTCCCAGGTGCAGGTGGAACTTTGGCAGACCTGTTGGGTCGGAGACTCGGACGGCTTGTTTAACGAGCCATTGCAATTCTACCTCGAAGCGGGTACGCATGAGATCACCTTCTCCTCAGAGAAGGCGTATCTGGCACTGGAATATTTTCGGTTTGCCCAGCCAGACGAAGTGCCAACGCATGAAACCTATGTGGCAAGCGTGGAGGCAGCGGTGACACCAGAACAGACGCCCTCCGGTGTGGTACGCATCGAAGGTGAAAATGCTGTGCAGAAGTCTGACTCCGTGCTGTACCCGACCTATGATAATTCCAACTGTGCGGTGTCTCCCTCCGATCCGAAGCATATGGTCTACAATACCATTGGTAGCGGCAACTGGGATAAAGCCCTCCAGACCATCACCTGGCAGGTGGATGCCGGAACGCTCCCGGGCGATGGCTGGTATAAGCTGGGCATTAAAGCCCGGCAGGAGGAAATGCGTGGCTTCTATTCCAACCGCCGGATCTATGTGGATGGCGAGGTGTTGTGTGAGGAACTGGATCAGGTGAAGTTTTACTATGACACCGACTTCCAGATGACAACCGTGGAGGATGCGGACAGCGAAGCAATCTACATCTACCTCACCGCCAACGAGACTCATACCATTACAATGGAGGCCATTCCCGGCGAGATTGGGGAATCCATGCGTCAGCTCGATGCTATCGTGCTGGATTTAAATACATACTATCGAAAGAGTGTTATGATTACTGGCCCAGAGCCGGATCAGTATACGGATTACTATGTTCACGAGAAGATTCCGGAATTGGTAGGTGAATTCGAACGGCTTTCGGCAGAATTGAAGGAAATTCAGGGGCATATTGAATCCCTGGCGAACTCTACCGGA
Source organism: uncultured Ruminococcus sp. (assembly GCA_949283725.1). Taxonomy (GTDB): domain Bacteria; phylum Bacillota; class Clostridia; order Oscillospirales; family Ruminococcaceae; genus Ruminococcus_C. Next base: position 16,111 of record CASDUD010000075.1, on the reverse strand, counting down.
ACCGAGGCGGCATCGCTGGAACAGATGACGGTGATTTTGGACAAGTGTACCAGTGACCCGCTGAAGATTCCGAACTATTTGTCGCAGATCAAGGACTATATCACTTCCCTGTCGGCATGGATGCGGGACTATCGCGACCAGCCGCTGGAGGTGGACTATTTGGAACTGGCATCGCCCGACCAGGCGTTCCCCGACATCGAAGCGGGCTTTTGGGCGAGTTTGTCATATAGTTTCCAGCGGTTCACCGCCTCCTGGAATGAGTCCTACAGCAGTCTCTCCGGTACGACCGGTGAGGATGCCATCGAAGTGTGGGTACAGTTGGGACGTGACCAGGCACAGGTGGTGAAGGATCTCGTGGAGTCGGAGTTTGTGTCGGAGTATGAGATCCCGATCTCTGTCAACCTTGTAGTCGGTGGCGTGGTAGAAGCGACGCTCGCGGACAAAGGCCCTGATATCGCCCTTTTCCTCGGCGGCGAATTTCCTGTCAATCTGGCGGCGCGTGGTCTGTTGGTAGATTTGTCCCAGATGGAAGGCTATGACGAAATGACACAGCTGTATCAGGAGACGGCGATGGTGCCCTATCAGTATGAGGGCGGCACGTATGGTATGCCGCTGACGCGCAGCTGGGCGATGATGTTCTACCGGAAGGATGTATTGAGCGAACTGGGATTTACCAGTGCGCCCCAGACGTGGGAGGAACTCATTGATATGCTCCCGGCGCTCCAGCGCAACTATATGTCCGCCGGTTTGGTGCTGCCCGCTGTGGCGGCAGATGCCAACCAGGCAACCATCTCGGCGGCTACGGAGTCAGGTCTGACCTTTGCAGCACTCCTGCTCCAGCGGGGTCAGAATTATTACAACGATGCCCAGACGGAGACGACATTTAATGAGAATGCCGCCATCGATGCTTTTGAAATGTGGACGGATTTCTATACAAAGTACGATTTTGAACAGCAGTACGATGCGTTCAGCCGATTCCGTACCGGTGAATATCCCATTGTCGTTTCGGACTATTGCACTTTCTTCAACCAGCTGGCCGTGGCGGCACCGGAAATTCAGGGCCTTTGGGATTTTGCACCGATTCCCGGCACACTTGGAGAAGACGGCACCATTTCTCATGCGGTGAATTCCAACAATACCGGCGCTGTTATCTTTAATAAAGTAGAAAATGTAGAGGATGCCTGGACGTTCCTCAAGTGGTTCTGCTCGACAGAGGTGCAGGTGGATTATGGCACCCAGATCGAGGGACTGATGGGTCAGATGGGACGCTATGCCACGGCAAACACCGAAGCGCTCACACAGCTGGCCTGGTCTGCCGGAGAGGCCAATACGATTTTGACCGCTATGGACGAGCTGGAAGAGATCCCGATCATTCCGGCGTCGTACTCCGTGACGAGAAATATTATGAATGCCTTCCGGGAGGTTGTCAACAACAATGAGAATCCCCGGGATACGCTGATGTCGTACAACCGGGATATCAACGAGGAGATCACCCGAAAGCGGGAGAATCTCGGACTTGATACGGAAAACTAAGGCTTGGCGATTGGCATAAAGGAGGGGTTTGTTTTGGAGACTGCCGAGATTGGCAAGAGAACTAGGAAGGAGAACCGTCGGCTGATGTGGCTTTCGGTCAAGCAGAACAAGGTGACCTATCTGATGCTGGCACCGTTTATGCTGTTCTTTCTGGTGTTCACCATCGTGCCGGTGGTGATGTCCCTGCCTATGGGCTTTACGGACTTTGATATGGTACAGCTGCCCAAATTCGTGGGACTGTCCAACTATACGACACTGTTTCTGTCGGATAAGGTCTTTATTCAATCGATTCGTGTCACATTGGTATTTGCCCTATTTACCGGGCCGATCAGCTATGTGCTATGCTTTTTGCTGGCATGGCTCATCAACGAGCTGCACCCAAAGCTGCGCACGATTTTCACGCTGATCTTCTATGCACCGTCTATGGCGAATGTCTACACAGTGTGGAAGCTCATCTTCAGCGGCGACTCATATGGCTATATCAACTCGTTTTTGCTGGATCTGGGGATCATCAGTTCCCCCATTCAGTGGCTCACCGACGGTAGTTATGTATTGGGCGTGACGATTGTCGTGCAGATGTGGATCAGTCTGGGTGCCGGCTTCTTGGCACTGCGGGCGGGTTTCCAAAATATCGATCGTTCCCAGTATGAGGCCGGTGCCATCGAGGGCATTAAGAGCCGCTGGCAGGAACTGATCTATATCACCATTCCCTCGATGGGGCCGCAGCTGATGTTTGCGGCGGTCATGCAGATCGTCAGTTCCTTCACTGCCGGTACGGTGTCCCAGAATCTCGTGGGCTTCCCCAGTACCGATTACCAGGCGCATACGATCATGAACCATGCCTATGACTATGGCTGGATCCGTTATGAGATGGGCTATGCGTCGGCGATTTGTATGATCTTGTTCATCGTGATGTATATTCTCAACAAGCTGATCGGCAAGGTTCTCAGCAAGTACATGGACTAAAGGAGGGTGCAGTATATGGCGATTCTTGCAAAAAAAGAAAAAGTATATGGCACCCATCTCAAGGTGTCTACCAAACGTGCCGGGCATAAAGTGGGCGGAACCATAGGGATTTTCCTCTTTTTGTTGGTGCTGGCACTGTTTATGGCATTGCCGCTGTATCTGGCAGTGGTCATGTCCTTAAAACCTGTTCAGGAACTGTTCGTGTTCCCGCCGAAGCTCTATGTGATCGATCCCACGCTCTCGAACTATACGGCGATGTTCCGGCTCTGTTCGGATCTATGGGTGCCCTTTTCCCGCTATGTGTTCAACAGCGTCTTTGTCACTGTGGCCGTAACGGTGTGCCAGGTGGTCTTTTCCGCGATGGCGGCGTTCTGTCTGGCGAAGATCCGTTTCCCCGGCAATAAGATACTCAACTCCATCATCGTGGTGGCACTGCTCTATCAGAGCAATGTCATCTATATCATGCAGTATATGGTTATGGCAAAGATGCATATGATCGATACCTATGCGGCACTCATTCTCCCCTCGGTGGCGGCGCCGATGAACCTGTTCTTGATGCGCCAGTCTATGACACAGGTGCCCGATGCCATGATTGAGGCGGCGAAGGTGGACGGTGCCGGTCTGTTCCGCATCTGCTGGCAGATCGTCATGCCCAACCAGAAGCCTGCCTTGATGACGGTCATCATCTTTTCCTTCCAGGCGGCGTGGAATATCCAGGGCGGCACACTCGTGTTCAGCGAGTCGCTCAAGACGCTGCCCACGGTCGTACAGCAGGCGGCGTCTGCCGGACTCGCAAGAGCCGGTGTCGCCATGGCGGCGGCGGTATTTATGCTGGTACCGCCCATCGTCATCTTCATGTTGGCACAGCGTCAGGTCATTGAAACGATGGCGCACTCCGGCATCAAGGATTAAAGAAAGGGTGAGGATACGTGCAGAATACAACAAAACGGCTGGCGGCTGTGTTGGCGGGTGCGCTCGCAGCCGGTGTGCTGGCTGCCCCGCTGACGGTTTCGGCGCAGGAACATTATCGTGTCTACAACTATGACCGCTGGAACGATGCCATTCCCTCCCAGGCGGGCTATCAGGCCGCTCGTGCTGTCTCCGGTCTCGATTTGGGCTGTGGGGCATTCAACACCCCTTCGGACTTGTTCCGGGATGCGAATGATCAGTTCTATATCGTAGACAGCGGCAATAACCGCATTGTGGTGACGGACGAGCAGTTCACATCGGCCACAGAGATCTATGACATCTTCGAGATGCCGGACGGCTCCGAAACAACGCTGAATGCGCCCGAGGGGATTTATGTGTCGGAATATACTGGATGGATGTATATCGCCGATACGGGGAACTCCCGCCTGTTGGTAGTGGATTCCGACGGCGTGGTGCAGCTGGAAATTACCCGCCCGGATTCCACGATGTATGAAAACGAGACCTTCAAGCCCCAGAAGGTGGTAGTCGATAAAGCGGGCAATATCTATATGGTGCTCAACAACATCACCAACGGGGCGGCGATGTGCAATAGCGACGGCGAATTCCAGGGCTACTTTGGCGCAAACGCTGTCGAAGCCACGGCGGAAGTGGTGGCAAATTATTTCTGGAACCTCATCGCTACTGATGAAATGCGTGCCAACTCATCCCGAAATGTGGCGGCGGGCATTACCAATTTTGACATCGATGAGGAAGGCTTTATCTATACGGTCACCCAGTCCTCCGCTTCGGAGTCTGATCGGGTGAAAAAGGTCAACCCGGCGGGCGTGAACCTGTTCAGCAGCCTGGAGGTGACCTTTGGGGATCTTACCTCGCTGGTGGATTCCGGAGCTTCGGAAGATGCTGTCACCCAGATGGTCGACATCGATGTGGACGACGAGGGACGGCTCAACTGCCTGGACTTGTCCTCCGGACGGGTCTTTCAGTATGACGAGGACGGCAACCTCTTGTTTATTTTCGGCACGACGGCCGATCAGGTCGGGGGCTTTTCGATGAAGGTCTCTGCGGTAGAGACGATGGACAGCCGAATTTATGTTACCGATACCATGAAAAATACCATTACGATCTTTGAGGAGACGGAGTTCGGCAGCATCGTCCACGAGGCGGTGTCGCTCTATAACGATGGCTACTATACCGAGGCACTTGAGCCGTGGCAGGAGGTGCTCCGGCGGGACGGAAACTATCGGATGGCATATATGGGTATTTCCTCCGCCCTCTACAATGAGGGGAATTATAAGGAGTCGATGCGCTATGCCAAGATTGCCGAGTGGCCCGCACAGTACGACAAGGCGTTCGAAGGCTATCGTGCCGAGTGGCTCGACCAGAACTTCACCTGGATTGTGGTGGGGGGCGTGGTGCTGATTGCCGGCGGCATTGCCCTGCATATTCGGAATAAGAAGAAGAAAAAGAATCAACCGAAAAATCTGATTGAAATGCTGCACGAGGGAGAGGAGGCGTGATGCGGCGATGATGGATCTGACACAAAAACAATGGGTCAAGCACAGCGTCTTTCATCCCTTTGAGGGCTTTGAGGATCTGCGCTGGAAAAAGGGCGGCTCGGTGCTGTATGCTTCGATTGTGATTCTGCTCTGGTTCGTGGCATCGATTTTGTACAACAATGCCTATGGATTCCAGTTCTATGCCTCAACGGATAAGCTGTTTAGCATTGTGCCCCATATCGTCCAGACGATTGCGCTGTTTCTGGTGTGGGTGGTCGGCAACTGGTCGATCTGTACCCTGCTCGAAGGCGAAGGGACGATGAAAAAGATTTACATCTACAGTGCCTACGCACTCATCCCCTATGTGGTGAGTCTCTATGTGCAGACGCTGTTGTCCCATATCCTCATCCGGGACGAGGCGATCTTTATCACCTGCGTATCGGTGATCGGGCTGCTCTGGTCGGTGCTGCTGATGTTTAACGCCATTAAGGCGGTACACCAGTACTCCATCGCCAAGACGTTGCTTGCCATTGTGCTGACGATCGTGGCGATGCTGATCATTCTGATCCTGCTGGTGCTGCTGGTGGCACTCTTCCAACAGGTCTATGTATTCTTCTCCTCTATCTATACGGAGATCACCTACCGCATTCGGGTGTAGAAAGGAAGGTGGCAAAAGCAAGATGAAGCATTGGAAAAAATGGACGGCGGGTCTGTGCGCACTGGTGTTGTGTGCAACAGGCACATCCTCGCTGACAATTGCCGCAGACGAAGCAGAAACTGAGGCAGATACAGCAGCAGAAGGATCGGCGGATACAACATCGGATGATGCGGACGAAGCGGAGGAAGAGGCAAACCGGGAGGAACCGCAGGAGGAAATTGAGATCACGCCCGATCAGGTGACGTGCTATATGGAACCGAAAAATTCTTTCGAGGGCATCACTTTCTACTACCGCCCGGAGGAGTATGAGGATACGATCGCCGACGAGGACGTCGTGGATCTGCTGGACAATATCGAGCTGGCGGGCATTGACGACGAGACAGGCGAGGTGGTCTGCACCCTGGAGGAAGAGGACGATACGGACGAATTCGTGATCTTCCTCAGTCCAGAGGGCAGGTGGCTGGTGTATATGGATCCCGACTATCGCCAGGTGACGATGGTGCGCCGGATCGTGTCGCTGCTGGACAATGAATTTCTGTACATCTCCTCCGACCACGAGACACTGGAGTTGTACAACGATGACTATGACGAGGTCGAGCGCAGTTTTACCACCGACGGCACTGTGACCGACGGCAAGCGGCTGTTCACAAACGAGGACGGCTGGGAAGTGACGCTGTCAGAAGCGTGTGATGCGGTGATCTCCTCCGCCCGGCTCGTGACGGAGAACGACCGGCTCGCCCTCTATGTAGACGACGACACCGCCGTGATTGGCTTGTATGACAAGGCGGCGGAGAAGATGTGGTGGTCTACGCCGGAAAATGTCGGGCACGACCCGATCGCCACAAATGCCATTGTGGAGGACTTGTCCTCTTCGCTGAAGCTGGTCTATGGCGAACCGGCGGCGCGAAGCACGACCAACCAGCGTTCGAAAAGCGATGCGCGGGTGGAAGTGGACGAAATCAGCGATGGTGTAGAGGTCACCTATGAGTTTCGCAGTGCGGGCATCACCGTGCCCGTGACCTATACGCTCGGCGCAGATTATCTCGAAGCCCGCAGTGAAACGGCAGACATCGAGGAGGAGGACAGCTCCAACGAGGGGAAACTGACCACCTCCCTCTCCATGCTGAGCAGCTTTGGGGCGGCAGCTTCGACCGATACGGGCTACTTCATCATCCCGGACGGCAGCGGGGCACTCATCGAATTCAACAATGGTAAGACAAACGCCCGCAGCTATACGGGCTATGTGTACGGATCGGATGTAACGGCGGTGTCTCAGACGGAGCCGGCGGTGACGGAGAATGTGTCTCTGCCAATGTATGGAATCGTCAACGGCGAGAACGCCATGATGGTAGTTTGCACCGAGGGTGACTCGAACGCCCGGCTGACCGCCAGCGTGAGCCGCCAGTCTAACAGCAGCTATAATCTGTGTGGATTTGACTTTGTAGTGCGAGATTCCGATACTTATTACATGTCCGGGGACGAGTCTACTGCACTGACCATGTTTGAAAGCGGCGAAATCAAGACCGATGCCCTAGCGGTGCGTTACTATCCGCTGGAGACGGAAGAAACGCCGGACTATGTCGATGTGGCTGCTGCATATCGGGACTATCTCACCGAAGAGATGGGCGTGGAAAATACCGTAACCAGTGCCGACCCGGGTTTGTATCTCGACTTCTACGGCGGTACAGAGAAGAAACGATCCATCCTCGGCATTCCCGTAACGATGAAAACCGCCCTCACCACCTTTGAACAAGCGCAGGATATCCTGGAACAGCTGACCGAGGGAGAGACGGCGGCGGAAAATATCGCCGTTTCGTATCACAACTGGACGATTCACGGCATCACTGGAAAAGTGGATGATCAGGCAAAGGCGGCAGGCTGTCTCGGCGGCAATGGGGACTGGGAGGATCTGCTGGCGCTGGCACAGGAACGGGGTGTGGCCATCTATCCGACCGTTGACAACCAGATGTTCGTCAGTGGCAACGGTTACTATACCTTTATGGATACCACCGTGCGGATCTCCGGTGCCTATGCACGTGTCTATGATTATCATCTGGCCTATGGCACGCAGAGCAAGAGCCGTGAGGCATTGTCACTCCTGTCTCCGGAGACTTTCCCAGAAGTGTACGCCGAACTTACAGAAAATTATGTAGATCAGGGGCTGAGCCGGGTGTCACTGGGGAGTATGACCACTGCGCTCTACGGCGACTATGGGAAGAAGGCCATTTCCCGGGATGCAGCGCAGACGCTGCTGGAGGAATCATACGAAACCATTACCAGCGAACTGGAAATGCTAGGTGATGGCGCGAATGCCTATGCCCTGCCCTATGTCAGCCAAATCAGCAATGTGCCGCTGCAATCCAGCGGATTCGACCTGTTTGATGAGGATATTCCCTTCTACCAGCTGGTGCTGCATGGCGTGAAACCCTATGCATCCACCGCCATCAATGGGGCTGCCGATTCGGACACCGCCCTGCTGCTGTCTATCGCCACCGGGAGCAGTCTCCACTATGATATGATCGGTGCAGAGACCAGCGAACTGAAGGATACAGCACTCGATGAGTTGTATTATGCCAGTGCGGCCGATTGGGTGGAACACGCCAAAAAGGGCTATGCCTTCTCTAAGCAGGTGCTAGGCGGTCTCGGCGATCAGACCATCATCGACTATCAGCAGATTGGCGATACCATCTACACTACCTATGAAAATGGCACAGAGGTGATTGTTGACCTGGCAGAAAAGACTGTCCAGGTGGATGATCTTACCTATGCGCTTGCGGATTATGTGGAGGAAGGAAGTGGACAAGACACATGAAAATGGCATATGAAAAGCGAAAGAGTATGTATGGCTATGGTTTCATCGCCCTCTGGTTTGTGGGGGCGGTCATCTTCTTCCTGATCCCTGTGGTGCAGTCGCTCTTGTACTCATTCCAGGACATCACCCCCGATACTGGCGGTATGACCGGCGGCTGGGTGGGGCTGGAGAATTATAACTATGCCTTCAACGTCGACCCGAACTACCGCCAATATTTGGTGCAGGTACTGCGGGATACGGCTTGGAAAACACCGCTGATTTTGGTGTTTTCCTTGTTCGTAGCGGTCATCCTCAATCAAAAATTCAAGGGACGTACCTTCTCCCGTGCGGTATTCTTCCTGCCGGTTATCATCGCCACCGGGCCGGTGTATAACATCATCAACGGTAACCTTCAGAGTACCGGAAACAGTGATGCCAGCCAGTTTTCTACCATGTTCTCCACCGACCTGCTGGGCGAACTCATGGAGTTTTTGGGTATTTATGGAATTTCAGATAGTATGCAGACCACTATTGAAACGGTGTCCGACAACATCTTTGGCATTGTGTGGAACTCCGGCATCCAGATCCTGATTTTCCTGGCCGCACTTCAGAATATCCCTGTTTCGGCAAAAGAGGCGGCACAGATGGAGGGGGCGACGGCGTGGGAGTACTTCTGGAAAATCACGCTCCCCTATGTCAGCCCGATGATTCTGGCGTGCTTTATCTTCACTGTCATCGACTCGTTCACAGACCCGAACAACGTGGTCATGGGACGCATCCTGAACCTGCAAAAAGACTGGCAGTACGGGGCCGCGTCGGCGATGGCATGGATTTACTTCGCCATCGTGCTGGTGGCAGTCGGCATTATCACCGCCATCATCAACAAGTTTGTCTATTATGAAGTGGATTAAAGGAGGCGTCAGAAAATGGATGTCGTAAACAACAATACGCCGCTGGCGTCCCCAAAAGACGATGCACTGGTGGGCAGCGGCATGAGCCGTCGGGAAGCCAAAAAAATTCGGATGCGCAATATGAACAAGTCGGAGATCGCTTATATGCGCCGAAAGCGTGCCTTTGAATTGGTGTGGCCGTTTTTCCGGTTCTTCATTCTGTTCGGGCTTTGCTTTGTCATTCTCTACCCGCTGATTTATATGATTAGCTGCGCCTTTCGGGATCCGACCGATATGAGCGATCCCACTGTTATGTGGATCCCCCGTCATTTTACACTCGATGTAATACGTGAGACGGCGGAGGTCATGGACATCTGGAATACGCTCGGCACGACACTCTTGCTGAATGTGGGTTGTTCTCTAGTGCAGGTCGCCTCTTGTGCGCTGGCAGGTTATGGCTTCGCTCGGTTTAAATTCAAGGGCAAGGGGCTGCTCTTTGGGATTGTCATCATGATGATTCTCGTTCCGTCCCAGATCATCTCCATCCCTCAGTATATGCTTTTTCGGCACTTCGGCCTGTTCGGACTAGAGGTCAATCTCATTAACTCGAAACTCTGTATGTACCTGCCGGCAGCGATGTGCAACGGCATTCGTGCCGGGCTGATGATCTTCATCTTCCGTCAGTTCTTCAAAGGACTGCCCAAGGAACTGGAAGACGCCGCCTATCTGGATGGCTGTGGGCCGCTGATGACCTTTGTACGGGTCATGGTACCAAACGCCTCCTCCTCGTTCCTGACCGTCTTTCTGTTCTCCGTAGTGTGGTACTGGAATGACTACTATGTCAGCTCCACATTCTTTACAAAGAACCAGACGATTGCGCTGATGCTCCAAAACTTGAGTACCCTGCTCACCCAGCAGCTGTTCAACAACGCAGACGTCAGCCCCCGCGAGCAAATCGTATGGATGGAAGCGGGCTGTCTGATTGCGATTCTGCCCATTCTGGTAATGTATATTTTCCTGCAAAAATATTTCACCGAGGGTATCGAGCGTTCGGGTCTGGTCGGCTGAGTTTGTCGAAGCATGGCACTTGGAGTCGAAATATGTTGAAATGTGGAAAAGTACTGTTGAAAAGTGTGGAATGCCTGCGCTGTCCGTTCCATGTAGTTGGATATTTCTAGGCGAATTCGAAAACACACTGTAAAATGCATAGTATAAGTATGATAAGTGGTCTGTAACAGATATAAAACTTGTGTAATATGCACAAAAAAGAATTTTTCAGTTTTGCACAAAAATTGTGAGAAGGGTGTTGACAACTATGCAGGAGTGTGCTATAATAAAGATGGACGTAGAGTAGGCTCTGCCGAAAGAGAATTGCATCGGTAGGGTAACTCTGCAAAAAACAATTGCAAGTATAGACTTTTGCAGTTATCTCTCTTTTTCTCATTGCTTTACTGAAACCGCATCTGTCCCTCGGGACGGGTGCGGTTTCGCTTTTATCGTCTGTTTCCGTTTTTTGCTGCTGGCAGGACCTGCCGCTTGACAAGCGGCACAAGAGTGGATATAATGACAATATACCCACTCTTGTGACTTCCACAGGAATGGCGAAAGTAGGGTGATAGGCAGCTTTGTGTCTGTATCTGGTTTTCCTGAAAGAAGCGTTGGCACGACAAAGCTGGGTCTGAGGGGATCCACAGGAAAAAACAGGCGGCTGTCTGAAAAGAACTGCGTTCCGCACACGCGGAAAGCCGCAGAGAAAGGATCATACATATGAAAAATGCATGGAAACATAAGACACTGGCGGTACTGGCGGCGGCTTTGCTGATGGGCACGGCAACACCGGTGTACACGGCATCGGCGGCGGAAACGATTGAACCCGACCCAGTGAAGGTGGTTGCCCTTGGGGATGATGTGCTGGCTGGTACGGCGGCGAACTATGTGGCGGACTATTACGGTGGCACGGCTGTAAGTTATGCTTCGGTGGGCAACACCACAACCAACCTGCTCACAGAACTGGCAGACAATGCGGCGCTCCAGCAGGATCTCGCAGAGGCAGATGTGATTCTGCTCTCCACGGGGGTCAATGACCTGGTCGAACCGGTCTGGTCGGGCGGCAGTGCCTTTGTGGATGCCAGCACGTGTGAAACGCTGGATGATGTGGCGAATGCCATTCCAACCAACGATCTGACCGCATTGAGCGATGCTGATAAGGTGCTGACCGCCAATCTGGTCGATGGAATCGGCACATTTGAAGAACAATTCCCTCAGGTGATTCGTTCGATTCGTTCGTATAACGCCAGTGCCAATCTGGTGGTGCAATCTATTAACAATCCAATGGGTGTGGACTTCCCTCAGCTAAGTACTTCCCAGAACCGCCGGAACATCATCATTCAGCTGTACAGCTATCTGGATGTTGCGCTGGAGGGCGGTACGGTTCTCCCGTCTCTGACATCCAGCGGGATATCTGCCGATTATGGCATGAACGATATCATTGCGGATACATCCGGCATTGCGGTGTCCGATTACTATGCGGCCTATGTGGGCGCAGAGGGTGAAAAGGCAATCGGCTTTTTGCTCAGCAACATCCGGAATCTGGATATGACGGGCACGCCCGTGGGCGAAGTACTGCTCGCTTCATCACTCATCCGGGCGGATGAAAAACTGACTGGCGGTGATGGCACGATAATTGCGGCGGGCTATGAAAACTCCGGCTCTGCTTCGGAACTCCAATCGATGCGCACGGAGCTGGATGCGCTGATTCAGTCTGTTGGTGCAGATACGGATGCAGGCTATACCCTGTGTGATGTCACTGCCGATGGTGTCATCGATACTACCGATGCGTTCTATACGCTACAGGAATATGCCAGCATTTCGGCAGGTGCTAGCACGACGATGCATCCAGTACAACGTAACTGTGCTGATGTAAATGGTAGCAATACAGTGGATACTACTGATGCTTTCTATCAGTTGATGTATTATGCACAGGTATCAGCAGGACAGGATGTGGATTTGGATGAATTTCTCCAGACGATCCGGGCAAATGGTCAGTCATAAGTGTTGCCGACCGATGCCGGTTCCTGTCGCATGAGTTGGACACCAGTGAAATGCGCTGGCAGCGGAAATGTGTGCATTTTGGGAGAAATGTGTGCTTCTCCGTTCGAAGTATGCAGGTTTTGTGAATGCCATTTTATCTCCTTTTCCATCACTTATCATACAGTTTTCACAAAAAAGGGTATAATAAGAATTACAGAAAAACAAAGGGGCGTAGATGTCCAATGAGGGCACCGCACATTCCCCTTTTTCGGATTATAATGGCGGATATGGAAAGGAAGATCTATTATGGCTGATATGAAAAACAGAGAACAACAGCAAAACAACACATGGAACGAAACAACGGGTACAGGTACACCCGCCGGTGCTGCGGGGCAGACAAGTACAAACACATCCCCCAACACAGGTACAAACTCTAGTACCCAGTCGGGCGCAAACAGCACACCGGGCAGTCAAAATCCGTATGGCTATCAGAACGGCTATTACCGCAATACCACGCCGCATCAGGATGAACCAGCAGGTCGTGTCAATACTGGCTCCAGCTATCACTCGAATAGCAATCCCTATACCACATCGGGCAGCAGTTCCTATGGCAGCGGCAATGCTGGCAATACCTCGAGTTCTGGTAGTACCAGCAGTACGGGCAGTGGCTATACGTATGTGAACTACTACTCCGATCCAAATGGAAATGTGCCGGGTGACAAGCAGAAGAAGCCCAAGAAGCATGGTTTCTTAAAGGTAGTGGCATTTGTATGCGCCATGGTAATTGTCTCCGGTGCTTCGATTGGCATTTATGATGCCGTACGATCCACGAATGAGACGGGTTCCGGCAACGCACTTGTGGCACAGGATCATGCCAGCGACAATGGCGAGGACGCTTCCGGCGAAAGTGCTTCTTCTAACAGCAACACGTCTTCTGGCGGTGAAAGCTGGATTCGGCTGGCGGCGGGCAAGGATTCCATGTCCGTTACTGAGATTGTGGAAAAGGTTACGCCTTCCGTAGTCGGCGTCCAGGCCACCTTCACTACGACCAGCGGCAGTAATAATAATATGTATGGGTATGGCAACTTCTTTGGATTCGGCGGTCAGAATGATAGCAGCCAGGAAGTGACGGGCATCGGTACCGGCATTATTATGTCAGAGGATGGCTACATCATCACCAATGCCCACGTCATCTATGATGATCAGTATGGCTACGGCGAAGCAACTGCTGTCCAGATCCAAATGTCCGACCAAGAGACGACCTACACGGCCCGGATTGTGGCATATGACCAGGAGGCAGATATTGCCGTACTGAAGGTGGATGCAAGCGGTTTGACAGCGGCGGAATTTGGTGACAGCTCGACTTGTAAGGTGGGTGAGATGGTTGTTGCCATCGGCAATCCCCTGGGGCTGGAATTTCAGAACACCGTTACCTGCGGGATTATCTCAGCGCTGAACCGTGAAGTGACCATCAACGACAACGCCATGACATTGATTCAAACCGATACCGCCATCAACAGCGGTAACTCCGGCGGGCCGCTGATTAACAGTGCGGGTCAGGTAATCGGCATCAACTCGGCAAAGATGTCCTCGACCTATTCGGGAGAAGCCAGCATCGAAGGCATTGGCTTTGCTATCCCAATGTCCGAAGCGCAGACGATTATCGATGACCTTATCAACTATGGTTATGTCACCGGTCGTCCGCAACTGGGCATTACTTGCCAGGATGTAGGCGAGACCGTTTCCCAGGCGTATAACCTGCCCATAGGTGCCTATGTAGTCAGCGTAACCGAAGGCGGCTCGGCAGATGCAGCCGGATTACAGTCGGGTGATGTGATTGTTGCCATTCAAGGGCAGGAAATCTCCACGACAGAGGAACTTAACGATATCAAGAATGAATATAAGGCTGGCGATACCATTACGCTCACCATTGTACGCAGCGGTGAACGAATGGAGGTAGAAGTGACGCTGGCAGAAGTACAGGCTACATCGGAGCAATAAGCACGCTTTCGATAGGCATCCGGTACTATTTATTATAGACATCTTGTTTTTTTCATACATTCTCCTTATTTTTTGAAAATGCCCGGTGGGTTTTCCCTGCCGGGTATTTTCCCTTTTATAGAAAGAAGCAGGAAGCTAGGGAACCACTGAATCGATTGCGCCTATGATTCAGCGCGCATCTTGCTTGCATCTTTTCTATCATACTTTACAAAAATGCTCGCCAATACACAAGGGATTGGCGAGCATTTTTGTTTTATCTGACGAAAGAATCGATAGCGCACCCCAAGGGCACTTGCTTCGCGGCGCATCTGTCGCGCAATCCTTGTGCGGTGTTGCCTTAACACAGCCTTTCCGTTCAAGGAGAAACCTCCGCCGTTTTGGGCGCAGTGTCATGCCTTTCCCCGCACACCACCGTTGCCGCCTGCATACGATAAAACAGGGACGGCACCGTGCGAAACAGGTGTTCGACGGTTGGCTGTCTCGGACGCATATCTGTTATTCCACATAAATCTTTGTGGAGATGTGGAAAACATGTGGAAAGATGCGTCCAGATCTTGCGCCTGCAAAGGGCATTTCCCAAGGCATGCCCCGCCCAGGCAGAATCGGAGGTAGGCAATATGGCGTTGGAAACGAAGCGAAAACTTTTGGTGGCCGGCGGCGATGTGCGGCAGATCTATGCGGCTCGTGCACTCGAAAAAATGCTGGACTGGACAGTGGTGCAGGCGGGGCTGTCTCCCGATGATCTGTCACTGGCGGAAATCCCCTTGGGATCGTGCGATGCGTTGCTGCTGCCCGTGCTGTCCGCCGAAACCCCGCTGGCTGTTCCTGCCCCCCGCCAGGAAACCACCCTGCCGCTGGAAACCCTGCTCGAACGAATGAAATCGGGCGGTATGGTCTTTGGCGGGCGGCTCAGCGAATCCGTTCGGGTGGCGTGCCAGGACATCGGGTGCGAGTCAGTCGATTATCTTGAGGCGGAAACATTCTGCCTGGGGAACGCCGTGCCGACAGCAGAAGGGGCCATCCAGATTGCTCTGGAAAAAACTCCCTTTACCCTGCATGGTGCTTCAGTACTGGTCGTGGGTGGCGGTCGAATTGGTATGGCACTGCTGCCGAGATTACAGGGACTCGGCGCAAAGGTAACGCTCTGCGCACGCCGCATCGAGACAAGAGCCTACGCCGAAATGCTGGGCTATCCAGCTGCTCCTCTGGCACAGCTGCCCTGCCTTGCTCCGCAGATGCAGGTGGTTATGAATACCGTACCGGAATGCGTGCTGTCTGCCGAGGTACTGCGCCGCCTACCACCCGATTCACTGGTGATTGACCTGGCCTCCTACCCCGGTGGGGTAGACTTTGCAGCGGCAAAGAAACTGGGCCGTTCGGTCGTGTGGGCATTGTCCCTGCCAGCGCACGTGCGGCGTTGCCACAAAAATCTAGCGCGTTTTTACATAAAATAGATGTATGGATTTTTCAAACAAGTCCTAGTATACAAGGTGGAAATTCGCAGGCATGCCGCCGCCCTACGCACTTTTCGTTATTTTCAAAAAAATTAACTGCGCATCTGATATACAAGGTTTTTGTGATATTGTCTAAAAATTTCTATTTTTCCATATTTTCAAAAAATAAGTATTCGGTAGACATTTCTGCCAAAAATTTCGGCGGTAGATCACTTCAAGTATTTAAAATCGCTCGAAAGTCGCGAAAATTCCCGGCAAAAATCAGCGAAATTGTGAAAAAGATACAAAAATGGCGAAAATATTATACCGATAATTTTAAAAAAAATGAGGGAAGAGACTTGACAGGCACGCAATAATATGTT
>CASDUD010000074.1 GCA_949283725.1 uncultured Ruminococcus sp. | reverse complement strand
GGTCTGCCTTCTCGATGTGTACGCCAAAAGTACATGAGTTGATCGGCTCGCCCACGGAAAATGCCGCCAGCTTACCCTCTACCCGCAGTACACCACCCCGAAGCTGCAATGCCTCGAAGTGCTGGAAAAATGTGTGAATGGCGTATTGTTCCACCACGCTGGAACGGTCGGTATAGCCTTCTTTATCGTTATACGTCCGTGCCGCCAACGCAATGCATTCATCAAAATCATTCGGCGTCATGGGCGCATACACGCCGCCAAGTGACGCAAATTTCCGGATATGGGTGCGCTTTTTGTGATATTTCTTGCCCGCCATCGCTGCCAGTTCAGTGGTGTCATAAAGATAATCGGCACTATCCCGCACATTCTCATAGGTAAACCGCCCCGGAAAATGCTGCTGCACGATGGGCAGCGTCTCATCTGGTGTCAGACCAGTGATAACCAGCGGGGTTTGCTGCGCCGCCGCAAAGGTAGCCATCTCCCGCAGCACCACGCCATAGTCGCCGCTCCCCGCCGGAAACGAAAAATGAGGCACACCGTCCGGCGTATCAAAGGCACAGATGAGATAAAACCCATCCAGCCGGCTGATTTGGGAATCTGCCGCCCGGCACCACGCCAGATTGTTGGCAAAGCTGTATTCACAGCCCATAAAGCCAGACGCCGCCAATGCCTTCTGGATCCATGGACGATCTTCCAGGGTGATTTTCCGAAAGGTCAACATACCAACACCTCCCGAATCTTCGCCAGAAGCCGATCCCGAATGGTCTCCACCGACGCAAGCGTCTCGCCTTCCGTACAGTCCACCATCGTCCAGCCCCACTTTTCCCCGGCATACTGTGCCGCCGCCGCACAGGCCGTAAGATAGGCAAGATCCTGTTCATGGATATCCTTCTTCGAAAGATCGCCGGCATAGCGCTGCGCCAAAAGCTGCTGAGAGAGTGCCAGCGGCACCGACAAAAACAGCACCAGGTTGGGACGAGGCAGCCCCAGCTTCTGGTATTCATAATCCTCCAGCCATGCCAGAAAATCATCCCACTGCGTTTGCGGCAGCTTGCTCATCTGGTGAATGGCATTCGAGGTCGTATAACGGCTTGCTAAAATCCAGCCGCCCTGCCGGTATGTCTCGCCCCAATCCAGCCGAAAATTTGCATAGCGGTCGACTGCATAGAAACTGGAGGCAGCATAGGCATTCACCCCACCGGGTGTCTGGGAAAACGTCCCGTCCAGGTACATTTTCACCAGCGCCGCCGAGGGCTTATCATACATGGGAAAGCTGATGGCCTTCACCGACTGTCCTGCGTCCTGGAGTGCCGCCTGAACCGCAGCAAACTGCGTAGACTTGCCGCAGCCATCCAGCCCGTCCAGCACAATGAGCTTACCGGTTCTCGCACCCATGGTGCATCACCTCCATCTGCTGGCGAACCTGTGCCGCCCTGCCACAGCTCATTTTGCCTTCGGTGCAGTTGCCGCTGCAACAGGCAGGACCCGCGTTCCGAAACAGCGATGGAGCCGCTGCATAGCAAAGCCGCAGCATCTTCCACGCCACCGCTCGGATCTCCCACTGGGCGCGGTTGCAGCAGCGCAGCCGGAAGAAATTGCGCAGACTGCGCACATTCATGGTCAAAATCATCTTCGTCTCACACGCACTCGGCAGGACATAGCGGGCATCTTCGATGGCCATTTTCTCCGCCTTTTTCCGCGCCTGTGATTCGCTCAGCCCCTGTGAAAGCAGGGTGGGCAGATATTTCTGTGCCAGCGCATCGGCAAGCTGGTTATATTGCATCACCGCCTGCTGCATCATCTGGTGATACTGCGCCGCCAGTGTCTCTTCTTGGGCAATGGCGGGCGGTGTGATATACACAAAGGGGTCCTGACGCACATACCGCTGGCTTTGCACCGAATAGGAGGCCAGCCGGTGACGGGTCACCTGAGCCAAAAAGGAACGGGAGACGCCCTCGATGCCAAAGGTAAAGCTGGCGTGTTCCACGGGACTTTCATGGCCATAGCCATCGAGCATCTCCACAAACTGCGCCGCCTTTTCCGGGGAAATGGAATCCCGCAGCGCCTCTACATCCGTATCGGAATAGCAAAGTCTTGCCGCCGCCGCTACGGTCTGTTCCGGCATAGGCGTATGTGCCAATAAAACCACTTTCATCTTCTCACGCTCCTGTCTGGTATTGCCGCACAAGCTTTGTGCAATATCCTCTGAATATCCTCTGTTATTATAGCATTCTGCCGCTCAAAAGTCAACCGGCCAGCAGCCAGCATTTTTCTAGGACTTGTTTGAAAAATGGCTATGTTCAAAAAAATGCCCGGGGATCGCTGGACGCTGGGAAAATTCCGCAGGCAGCGGTTTATGGGCATTTTTACGCGTGTATGGATCTTTCAAACAACCCCTAAAGGCAGCACCTTACAAAGAGTGCCTGACAGCTTTGTATGGTGCTGCCTAAAAAGTGGCTGGATCCAAAACTTTTATTTCTCTTCTTGCGCCGTATTCTTTGGCGTGCCGATGCTGTCATCCGGTGTCTGCTCGGCGGGATACCCATCATAGTCCATCTTTCGCACATGATACTGAACATCTTCGATCAGTTTTCGGTTGGCGGCGATAGTATCCCCCAAAAGTCCCACCGTGATCGTCTGGAATCCAATCAACAGCAGCACAGCCGTCAGGATCAGGGACTGGACATGGCCGCCGCCCTCACCCATAAAGAAATACACCAGAAACCGTATGCCGATGATCAAACCTACCAGAAACAGCAAAATGCCAATGGTACAGAAGAATTGTAGCGGACGGTACATCGCCGTAGAACGGATGATGACCGAAGCGGAACGCTTCATATACCGCCACATACTGGAGAATAGCCGAGAGGGGCGTGTCTCAGGATTCGTGCGGATGGGCACCGAGGCAACCGCCATTTTGGTCTGTCCCGCCTGAATGATCGTCTCAAGCGTATAGGTGTACTCATTCACCACATTCATACGCATGGCAGTCTCCCGAGAATAAGCGCGAAAACCGGAGGGCGCATCGGGTACATCCGTCTTGGATGCCACTCGTACCACCCAGCTCCCCAGATGCTGGAACTTCTTCTTCTGCCACGAGAAGTGTTCCGTCTGGTCGATGGGCCGTTCGCCGATGACCATATCCACCTTTTTTTCCAGGATCGGGCGCACCAGCTTTTCGATGTCCGCCCCGCAATACTGGTTATCGGCATCGGTGTTCACAATGATATCTGCCCCCAGCCGCAAGCAAGCATCCAATCCTGCCATAAAGCCACGAGCAAGCCCCTTGTTGCGGCGGAAGGAAACGATGTGGTGAAAGCCCAGTTCCCGTGCCTTTTCGACCGTCTTGTCCCGGCTGCCGTCGTTGATAATGAGATACTCGATCGTATCAATGCCATCGATGTGCCGGGGCAGATCGTGATATGCCAATGCCAGCGTCTCTTCTTCGTTATAACATGGAATTTGTATAATTAGCTTCATACCTAGCTGATTCCTTTCTTCTGTACAATCCTTGTACGTATGCTCTTGGGGCAGGTGTCTATGCCTTTGGGGTGAATGTCAGCGATGCCAGCGGAAATCCCAACTGGCGAGTGTCCGCCGCCAAAATCTGGCTGGCATCCCATAATGCACAGCGCAGGGTGACGATATTCTGCCCCTCTTTCAGTACCGAGACGGGGATATCCAGCGACAACGTCCCGCCGTTATTGTCCGCATCAACCGTCACTGTACCTACGGCTTCGTCGTTGACCAGCACAGTCACCGGATACTGTGTCATGCCTAGCTTTTTCAAATCGATCATACAGCCCATCTGGAGGGTGAGCGTATAATCCCTCGATCTCAGCGCACAGCGCACCAACGCCGATTCGCTTTCGCTCCAGCAGAAGGTGTTTTCCAGCGCACCAAAACCCGAGAACCGATCGACAGCATCTGCCGCTGCCGTATATGTCAGCTGTTCCCCCATATATTCATAGAGACACAATTCATACGAAGCATGATCATACGCCACCGGCAGCGGTAACCATGTGGCATTCCAAGTCGTACCATAGTCTTGAGACGTGTAGACAGTATTCTCGTACACCTTCTCAAATTCGGCACGCACTTCTTCTGAAAAGCTGCCGGTGTCTAGGTAGTAGATTTTGTCATACTGCGCATCCAGCTGCTTCGCCAGCGTGGGGATATCATCCACCGGTGGATAGACTGCCGCCCCAGTCATCGCCCGAATGGGCAGAAACAGTGTGAACGTATTGTCGCTGCTCACAATGACACAGTCATCCTCGTCGATCTTCTGCGCAATCTCCTCGATATGGTCGAACGAAAGCCGAGTGTCATCCTGTTCCATCGAAAGCATCCGGTCATAAGGGGCGACCACCGCCAATCCCACAGCCAGCGCAGGCAGTGTGACACGTGCTCGCAAGCGGTCAAGTGTCACCGCTGTGAACAGCGCCACCACCGGCAGAAACGGTACCAGGTAGCGGCCGTAGTAATAGAAATGCTGCACTTCCGGCCGGAGGAAGGCGCTATAGATCTCGACAAGATAGAACACCGTCACCAACAATACCAGCCGGTTGGTCTGTTCGAGGAAGAAGGACGGACGCAACACTGCCACCGCCCATGCCGCAACCATAGGCACAATTCCCAAACAGCAGGCAAAGCCAAACAGCGACGAGCCGCGCAGCGCCGTCAGCGGCGCTTCCTGGATAAAACAGCGCAGCACAATGTACAGTACCAGCGGCACCAACAGAAACTCCACCAGGATAAAGCCCAGCCGGCTGTCCCGGACACGTGCCAGGAATTTCGACTCGTCCAAGTGGGCATATTTCCGGTGCACCGTGCGGTGCAGGATCAGGCAGAACGCCACGCACAACACGATCCCCACGCCGCCCGCCAGCGGCACAAGCCATGGCAGATCCTTCTGGGAAATTCCCAGCCCAAACAGAGGACTATAGTTATTCATCGTATAGAAGGGCTGGACATGGCGCATGGCAAAGAAGCTCACCACATACCCGGCCAGCGTCACAGGCATCAGCACGGCAAAGCATCTGCGTCTCGTCACCCAATACATCCCGCCATACAGCACTACAAACAGCGGCACTATGGTATAGATAGACACATGATAGCAGCCAAAGACCGCCACCGGCAGAATGGACAGCCACTGCCGCTGCGGATGCGCTTGGTCGGTGAGGAAGTAGAGAAACAACACCAGCAATACACCCAGGAACATCTCTGTCAGCGAGGATTTTGCTACCCAGATCACCGCAGGAGCCGCTGCCGACAGCCCGCACGCCAACGCACAGCTGCTCCGACGGAGCTGAAAATTTTGGCACACCAGGAAAGTTAGGCAGATCATCAGCACATAGAACACCGTCTGAACATGCATCATATGGCTCATGCCAAACAGTGTCCCCCACATCGCAAGCATGGAAGCAAAGGTGGGAATGCCATGATAGATCCCCGAAACAGGGCTGACGTCTAGGTCGTACACCGTCTCCGGATAGTCGGCAGAACCGATGTCATAGCCATACAGCCGGTTATAGACATAATCGCGAAACTGCGCCTGCTGGGATTCGGGCAACGTGTGGTATTCCGCAAAATCTTGCTGACGGTCGGTCAGGCCGTTCATAAAATTGATGGCAACCGTCTGGTATACGCCCTGATCCTGTCCCATGCCAAAAAAGCCATGCTTCACGCACACCAGCACCAGCCCCGCCAAACAAATCGTCAGTGGAATCCAATAGCCCTGAATATCCCATGAGATATGCACGAGCTGGCGCAGCGGCGTGCTATCCCGTTTTGTGCGCCAAAGGACTGCCCCCGCCAGTGTCAGCAGCAGTAGACCGCCCGTCGCACAAGCGCATCGAAACAGCCGGAACTGATCCAGCACAAACAAGCCCATTCCGGCTACCGTCCAGACACAGAAGAAACAGGCGACGCCCAGCACCAATAACGCAAATAAGTTCGCCTTTTTCCACCATACCCCGATCAGCAGCACAGCCAGCACCACATCCAACAGGATTATTCCTGCAAATAGATTCATTTTTGCAACATCCTTTCCTATTTTCCGGTTTTTCTATACATGTTCAAGGCAATACCGCACAAAGATTGTGCATCAAATGCGCCGCAAAGCAAGTGCCTGTGGTACGCCGTCCAATTTTTCGTCAGATGGAACAAAAAGCGGAGCCAATACTTTGTGTATTGGCGGACATTTTTGTGAAATACCCGAAAGGGCACAAGCATGACGGAAAATAGGTAAGCAGATGACGTGCGCCCGAAGGAAGTGCCCTTGGGGTACAAAGCCGCCAGTCACTCTTTGTGCGGTGTTGCCTCAAGCGGTTGGATGGGTCATGTAGCTGACTGGGGGCATTCCCTAAAAGGCGTAGAAAACGCAAACTTTCCCCCGCTTGCATCAAGCTTTATTTTGTACCGCCTACGCCTTCAATTACCGCCTTAAACTTCTCCATAATGACATTCCAATCATAATTCTCTGTGATATACGCCCGTGCATTGGTGCAAAGCTGAATATATTCCACCGGATGCTGAAGCAGATACTGTACCGCCCCTTCAAACTCAAAATAATTCTGATAATATAATCCGCCGTTGCTCTTGAGGCAGTGGCCTTTCAGCACTTCGCACGCCCCATTCACCAGCACCGGCACGGACAGTGCCATCGATTCCAAGACGGAAATCGACAGACTCTCATATTTTGACGGCAGCACCAGTGCCTTTGCCCCAGCGATGCCATGGAACTTGTCCTCCTCCGGCACAAAGCCCAACGGTAAAATGTCCGGATGCTCCGGAATGCGGCAGACTGCCTTTCCCATCAGCACCAGTTTCAGATTGCCGCCACACCGCTTCTTGTACTCCATAAAGTACCGAAACAGCATCGGGCACTCCTTTCCCTCGTCAATGCGCCCTACATAGATGAGATAGGGATCGGTGATGCCATACTGACGGCGAAAACGTGCCGCATCCGGTGTACAAGGAATATCCACACCCGTCCCCATGACGGCGCAGGGAATCGGCTCGGACTTCGGAAACGTCCGCCGCACCAGTTTGCGCTCCTCGTCCGTCAGAAAGACAAAAGCACTCGGCTGGGTGAATAGCTTTTCATAGGTCAAAAAGTGCAGATATGGCTCCTCGTGTGCCGTGGGGATGAAAATGGATTTTTCCGCCACCTCCGGCAGCCCCATCACCGTCAGATAGTACAGATATGTCACAAAAAGAAAGACATCATAATCCTTCTTATGACGGCGGATATAGTGGATGCATTCGGGGCTATAAGGACCCTGTTTCTCAAACCAAACCTTTTCCTTGGCGAGACTGCGTTGACCCTGCGCGGCTGCCTGCAAATAGGCCGCATTGTAGGCGTTAAAGTCCCGTGCCCGTAACTTTTCCACCGGAAAGCGGCGCACCGTCACGCCGTGAATCGTCTCCACATCTCGGGCATACCAGTCCTTCCAAGTGGTATAATCTACCGCCTTTGTCGTCAGCACTTCCACCTCATAGTGGTTCGCCAGCCGTTCGGCAATCAGCCGCGTATAATACTCCGAGCCGCCATTGACCTCCAGCCCATATCGCTGGTTCACCAGTGCAATTCGTTTCATAGACTCACGCTCCCGTCAGCTTGGCGAAAAACGCCTTATATTTTTCCACAATGACATCCCAGTCAAAGTTTTCTCGAACAAACTGTCCGC
>CASDUD010000073.1 GCA_949283725.1 uncultured Ruminococcus sp. | reverse complement strand
ATATGCGTGAAAAAAGGCGAACAATCCCATTTGGTGCGAATGTGCGCCTGTCATTCCGTGTGAAAAAGAAAGGAAATGCTTTATGTATACGATTGGATTCCTCGGCGCAGGCAATATGGGCAGTGCCATTATGAAAGGAATCGCCGGTAGTGCGCTGCAACAGGAGACAAAACTGTATGCCTATAACCCTTCTCCGGAAAAGGTGGAGGCACTGGCACCGTATGGGGTGACACGCTGCTATTCGGAAGCGGCACTGGCGGAGAAGAGCCAGTTTTTATTTCTGGCAATCAAGCCACAGAAGTTTGAGGAAGTGCTTCCCAAAATTGCCGATGCCATAAAAGCAGATACCGTGCTGGTATCCATTGCTGCTGGCATTGGGGCAGATTTTATTCGGAAAATGACCCGGCCGGACGCAAAAGTTGTGCTTGCTATGCCCAACACACCGCTTCTGCTGGGCGCAGGAGCCACTGCCCTTGCACGGGATGATTCGGTGACAGAAATGGAATTTGCGGTGGTGCGTCAGATTTTTGAGAGTTGTGGAATTACGGCAGAAATCGCTCCGGCGCAGATGAAAGAGATTATCGCCATCAATGGGAGCAGCCCAGCGTTTATCTATCTGTTTGCAAAGGGATTTTTGGACTATGCAGAAAAGGCGGGGTTGCCAGCGGAATCTGCTAAGGCACTCTTTGTGCAGTCGCTTATTGGATCAGCGCAGATGATTGGCGATTCGGGTTATTCTATTGATGAATTGATTCGCCAGGTTTCCTCGCCCGGTGGCACAACGCTGGCGGGATTGGATCGCCTTTATGCGGGAAAATTGACTGAGGTCGTGGAAGATGCCTGTACGCATTGCACCAAGCGGGCATATGAATTGGCGAAGTAAAAGCGATATTGCATTGTCTAAAGAATGAAACCGTATATCCGCTGGAATGGATGTGTTCTAAGCAGAAATTCCTTTGCATATGATGTGGCAGATGGCTTGTCAAGAAGATGGGCTGGAAAAATGCTGTGGCAGTGCCGAAAAACTGCAAAAGACATCTTGCACTGCCCGTGGAAAAGCAAAGGAGCGGTTTTTATGATCCGGAAACGAACAACTTTGACAGCCAGTGAGCGAAAACAGCGGGCGATTCTTGCGCTGTTTGGTGTGGTGCTGCTGGGGGCTGCGCTTGGGATAGGGATGCTATTGTGGCAGTATCCAGGCATCCCCACAAAATGGGCAGGAATGCTAGGAATGTTTTTCCAGACCGCTGACGGGCTGTTTCCCCTTTTTGTCGAAGCATCCGGCAGTGCACTGTTGTTTTTGCTCCTGCTTTACTTGGTGGGTTTTTCCGCGGTGGGACAGCCATTTGCTATGTTTTTGCTTGGATGCTATGGCATCTGTATGGGCGGTGCCTTCCAGATTCAATGCAGCAGTGGTCATGTATTGCTGCGCAGTATAGCATTGTTGTTTTATTTTGTACCGCTGTCGGTGTTGATGGTGGTAGGGACGCGGGAGTCCATCCGGTTTTCCCGCCTGTTTTCCGTCTATAGTTTCCGTGATGAATGGGCAGACAATATGACACATCGGTTTCGGATGTATTGCGTGCGGTTTTTGGTGTTAGTGGGCTTTCTGCTCCTGCTTGCATTGTTATATAGTGTTGGATTTTATGCGGGGCATCTGTCCCTTGTTCGCTGGTAGGCGGGCGACCGATGAAGTAAAAAGAAAGGAATGAAAGATATGGGTTTGTTCGGTGGAAACTATGAGCGTGCCGGTTCGGGTATTGCCAAAAATGCCCCGAAGAAAAAAGGTTTCTTCCGGTATATGGAAATTTTTGGAAGAAAATTCTGGAAGCTAATAGAACTAAATTTGCTGTACTTTTTGTTTTTCCTGCCGCTGCTGGGTGCGGGTTTGCTGTTTCTCTTGGTACGCTCCAGCGTGGGTGTTTTTTTGGCAGGTGTGTGCTTGATTTTGTTTGCTGTGCTGATTGGGCCGGCTACTGCCGCGTTCATGAAGATTCTGAAAAACTTTGTCATGGAAAAGCCAACCTTTATGGTGAGTGAATTTTTCCGGACAATGCGATCGGAGT
This sequence comes from uncultured Ruminococcus sp., assembly GCA_949283725.1. Classification (GTDB taxonomy): domain Bacteria; phylum Bacillota; class Clostridia; order Oscillospirales; family Ruminococcaceae; genus Ruminococcus_C. Next base: position 3,183 of record CASDUD010000073.1, on the reverse strand, counting down.
TCAAGCACAGTCTGGTGGTGGGATTGCTGGACTGCCTGCTGGTGTGCTGTATTGCGGCAGCGTGTTATGTCTATCCGCAGCTGATTGAACAGACGGGCAGTAAGTTTTTTTATGTCCTGTTTGCCATTACTTTGAGCGTGGGACTGATCGTGCTGCTCATGAATTTCTACATGTTTTTGATGATGGTTTCCACTAACTTATCACTGAAAAATGTGCTGAAAAATTCTTTTGCCCTGTCGGTCGTGGCGCTAAAGACGAATGTCATCACGCTGTTGATACTAGTAGCAGTTATCGCTATTTATTTGTTGGTGTTTTTGTTTGTTAATATACGGTATTCCATGATTTTACTCTTTACATTACCGTTTATGCCAACTTCCTGGCTGGGGTTGTTAGTGGCTTTCCAGTGCTATCCGATTATTCAAAAATACATCATTAACCCTTATTATGAACAGCGAGGCGAGGTGAACCCAGAGTTGCTTGATACGGTTTCAGAGGAAGAAACCGTGTTTGAGGATATGGGCGGTAAGGAAAAACCAATTGAACCCAAAGCAAAGAAAAGCGAAAAGCGCAGCGGTGGCAGCCGTTCCCATAAAGGGAAAATTATTTCGTAGGCGGGTTTTATAGGTATAAATTTAAATTTATCTATAAAAATAACTCTTTACAAGTTCGAAAAAATATGGTATAATGTTTTAGTCATATACTTGGAATTGGGAATAAGCCCTTTTTAGGGAAGTCACCTACCTTTTTCTATGTATGTGATGAAATTTTCAATGAGGTGAAATCAAATGTTGTTGAAGGAAGAAAAAACGGAAATTATTGAAAAGAATCGGACGCATGAGAATGATACAGGTTCTCCGGAAGTACAGATTGCGATTCTGACTAAGCGGATCAACGATTTGACGGCGCATCTGAAGTCGCATAAGAATGACCATCATTCCAGACGGGGTCTGCTGAAGATGGTAGGTCATAGAAGAAACCTGCTGAACTATCTGAAGAAGAAGGATATCAATCGCTATCGTGCAACCATCGAGCGTCTCGGACTCCGTAAGTAAAAGAACAAAACGAGGGAAAGGCAGTACAGGGTATCGGGTCCTGTCTGCCTTTCTGTGTGTGTATGCATCGACCGTGTCGGCTGGCTTGGTAACAGATGCGATGGGGAAAGGAAACCAAAAATGAGTGTACAGAGATTTGAAACCATGTTTGCCGGCAGACCGCTGTCGGTAGAAACAGGAAAAACATGTGAACTCTCCAACGGCTCTTGCTGGGTGCGGTATGGAGATACGGTGGTTATGGCGAATGTCACAGCCAGTGCCAAGCCGAGAGAGGGGATCGATTTTTTCCCGCTGTCGGTCGATTATGAAGAACGGATGTATTCTGTGGGACGGATTCCCGGCTCGTTTACTAAGCGGGAAGGGAAGCCGTCAGAAAAGGCGATTCTTACGTCTCGTATGGTGGATCGGCCGATTCGCCCGCTGTTTCCAAAGTCGATGCGCAATGATGTATCGGTAGTGATGACAGTGCTTTCTGTAGATCCGGATTGTTCGCCGGAGATTACGGGTATGATCGCTACTTCTATTGCTCTCTCCATTTCCGACATTCCGTGGAATGGTCCGATTGCTGGCGTCAGTGTGGGATTGGTGGACGGCGAAATTGTGTTGAATCCGACACTGGAGCAGCGGCAGAGGAATGACCTGCAGCTGACGGTGGCTGGCACCAAGGAAAAGATTGTTATGATTGAAGCAGGTGCAAATGAAGTGGCAGAGGATACTATGCTGCAAGCGATTCTGACAGGTCACGCAGAAATCCAGAAGATGGTTGCCTTTATTTCGGAGATTCAGGCCAAAATTGGCAAGGAAAAGTTTTCTTTTGAGGCACATACGGTGGATCAGTCGCTCTTTGACAAGATTGATGCGATGGTACATGAACAAGTGGAGTTTGCGCTGGATACGAACGACAAGAACGTTCGGGAAACACGGCTGCGCCCCATCGAAACAGCAGTACATGAGGCATTCGATGAAGAATGTGGCGAAGAGACAGGTATGATCGATGAGATTTTGTATTTGTTGCAAAAGAAAATCGTGCGCGCGTGGTTGTATGAGGGCAAGCGGGTTGATGGCCGTGGGATCGATGAGATCCGACCTCTTTCGGCAGAAGTTGGCGTGCTGCCGCGTGTTCACGGGACGGGGCTGTTCACCCGTGGACAGACGCAGGTGTTGACGGTTGCCACACTCGGTCCTATTAGCGACAGTCAAAAATTGGATGGACTGGACGAGGAGACTTCCAAGCGATATATGCACCAGTATAATTTCCCCTCGTACTCCGTTGGTGAGACAAAGCCCAGCCGAGGTCCAGGACGGCGTGAGATCGGTCATGGCGCATTGGCAGAACGTGCTTTATTGCCAGTGTTGCCGTCGGTAGAGGAATTTCCCTATGCCATGCGCCTGGTATCAGAAGTGCTTTCTTCAAATGGTTCTACTTCGCAGGCCTCCATTTGTGGATCCACATTGGCGCTGATGGATGCAGGTGTGCCAATCAAAGCACCAGTTGCCGGGATTTCCTGTGGACTGATCACGCTGCCGAATAGTGATAAATTTATGACAATGGTGGATATCCAAGGGCTGGAGGACTTCTATGGTGATATGGACTTTAAAGTCGGCGGTACCAAGAAGGGTATTACAGCCATTCAGGTGGATATCAAAGTGGACGGGTTGACCCCAGAAATTATTGCAGAAGCTTTTGAAAAGACCCGCAAGGCGAGACTGTACATTTTGGATGAAGTAATGCAAAAGGCAATTGCAGAGCCGCGTCCCACGGTTGCAGAATATGCGCCGAAGATGATGCAAATTCAGATCCCGGTGGACAAGATTCGGGATGTTATCGGCCAGGGTGGCAAGGTGATTCAGAAGATCTCTGCTGACTGCGATGTCAAAATCGATGTCAACGAGGATGGACACGTATTCATCAGCGGGATTTCTATGGAAGGATGCCGCAATGCTTACCATATGATTGAGACAATTGCCATTGATCCCGAGGTGGGTTCCATCTATAAGGGAAAGGTCGTTTCCATTAAGCCGTTTGGCGCATTTGTCGAAATTGCACCGGGACGGGATGGACTCGTACATATCTCTAAACTGGATAAGGAACGGGTAGAGAATGTGGAGGATGTTGTCTCTATTGGTGATG
>CASDUD010000072.1 GCA_949283725.1 uncultured Ruminococcus sp. | reverse complement strand
CTCGCCCAAGAAACATCCCGATGGCTTCCATGTTACCGGACAGTGCATTTTTGCGTAATGCTTCTCCTATGACAAAGGAAGAAGTGCGTGCTGTGATTCTCAGTAAACTACATCTGACACCTGATACCACAGTCTGGGATATTGGGGCTGGAACGGGGAGCATTTCGGTAGAATGTGCCCGGATGTGTCCATTTGGCTGTGTATATGCGGTAGAGTATAGGGCGGAAGCATTGGAGATTTTGGAAAAAAATAAGGCCTATTTTCAGTTATCCAATATGCAAATTATTTCCGGTAGAGCGGAATCTCTGCTAGAGACACTTCCGACACCAGACCGAATTTTCATTGGTGGTAGCGGTGGTGCATTGCCGAAAATAGTGGAAAAGATCTGCCAATATAATCGACCCATTCGATTGGTTATCAGTGCTGTAACATTGGAGACACAAGCGCAGTTATATCCAATTTTATCGAAATTGCCTTCTTTTGAAGTGGTGCAGCTATCGGTAGGGTATGGAAAACCAGTGGGAAAATATCATGTCATAAATTACAATCATCCGGTAATGTTATTTTCCTGTGAAACGAGGAGGGAATCATGAACAAGGGTGAATTTACGGCTGTGGGCGTAGGACCTGGTGATCCATTAGATATGACGCTGCGCGCCAAACAGATCCTGGAATCGGCGGAGGTGATCATAATTCCCGTTAAACGGCAGGGAGAAATATCTGCTGCCTATACCATAGCGTCACAGGCAGCAGATATGCACCGAGCAAAAAAATTGGAAATCGTCTTTCCGATGAAGGCAACCGTAGATTATCGCACATATTTGCAGAATGGGGCACTTGACCCTGTCTGTTCTGCACTGGATGCCGGAAAACACGTGGCAATGGTGACACTGGGTGATGTATCTGTATACAGTACAGCAACTTACGTGCGACAAATGTTGGAGTCGCGGGGATATGTTACGCATATTGTCCCCGGCATTTCCGCTTACTCTGCTGGTGCCGCTTTAGCTGGACAAAGTCTCTGTGAAAACGGAGAATCACTGCTTATTATGCCGGGCGTCACTTCTTCAGAGGCAATTGATCAGGCGTTGGAACAGTTTGAAAATGTGGTAATTATGAAAGCTGGAAAAGCCTTGTCATGGCTGATTCCAATGTTGGAAGAAAAGGGACTTTTAGCGCATACAACCATGCTGCAAAATGTGGGTATGGAAAGCGAGTACATTGGCGCACCCAAAGTGGGAGTGGGTACGGTATCATATTTTACTACATTATTGATAAAAAAGGGGGAATAACACAGTGATTTATTTTGTAGGGGCAGGAGCAGGTGACCCAGAGCTGTTGACCATCAAAGGAAAACGGTTGATTGATCAGGCAGATGTAATCATCTATGCAGGTTCTCTAGTAAATCCAGCTGTTTTGCAGAATGTAAAACCGGATTGTCAGATTTATGACAGTTCTGGCATGACATTGGAAGAGGTGCTTGCTGTGATGCAGGAATCAGAAAAAGCGGGCAAGACAACTGTACGAGTACATACAGGAGATGCCTCAATTTATGGTGCCATCCGTGAACAGCTGGATGCATTGGATGCCATGGGTATTTCTCATGAAGTTGTGCCGGGCGTCAGCTCCTTTCTAGCGGCGGCAGCGGCGATGCAAAAAGAATACACCTTGCCGAATGTTTCACAAACGGTAATTTTGACGCGAATGGAAGGCAGAACACCTGTGCCAGAACGGGAACGGGTCGAGGAACTGGCGAAGCATCGTGCAACTATGATTTTTTTCCTTTCAGTAGGACAGATTGATGAATTGGTAAAGAAACTCTGCACTTCTTATCCAGCAACTACACCTGTTGCAGTAGTCTATAAAGCCAGTTGGCCAGATCAGAAAATTGTACAAGGCACATTGGCAAACATCAGTGAAAAGGTTAAGGCGGCGGGGATTACCAAGACGGCTCTTGTTACAGTGGGAGATTTCTTGGGAGACAGCTATGCATTGTCCAAGCTGTACGATAAAACATTTACCCATGAATTTCGAAAGGGTATTTCATCATGAGGATCGCTTATTTCTGGATAACAGAACAAGGATATGATGTAGTCACAAAATTAAAGCAGGCGTTGAAAGGCGATATCTTTGGAAAGCGGGATTTTAAAAGCCATGTGTATCGAGCATTTACTGAGTATGATGCTTTGGTGTTCGTAATGGCAACAGGCATTGTCGTGCGAACAATTGCACCGCTTTTGCAGTCAAAAGCAACAGATCCAGCAGTAATTGTTATAGATCAGCAAGGGCAGTATGTTATCAGCTTATTGTCCGGTCATCTCGGTGGTGCGAATGCATTGACTCGAAAAATCGCTTCCATTTTGCACGCAGCACCGGTGATCACAACGGCGACCGATGCACAGGGCGTCGTTGCCTTTGATGAAGTGGCAAAGAAAAACGGACTTGTTATAGAAAATTTGCCCGTTCTGAAATGGATCAGTGGAGCATTGCTTTCCGGAAAGACAATATGTCTACACAGTATTCTGCCAATAGACGATGTAGTACTTCCAAAGGGAATCTCACTTACTGACGGCTTCAATATATCCTATCATGTAGTTATTTCTGACCGTATAACAGAAAAAGCGGACAATAAGAAAACGCTGTTTCTTCGCCCGAAGTCACTAGTTGTAGGCATCGGTTGCAAACGGCATATGGATCCAATGCAGATGGAAAAGTGTTTCCAAGAATTTTTGGCACGGTACCAACTCAGCCCATTATCCCTCTGCGGGTTTGCTACAATTCCACTTAAACAGGAAGAACCATCCATTTTACAGCTTTGCCAGAAATACAGCGTTCCACTGCTGGTTGTCTCCACGGAGGAGATTCAGGCATGTAGCCATCTGTTTGATCGTTCCGCTTTTGTGGAGTCTATCACAGGTGTGCCATCGGTCGCTCAAGCGTGCAGCTATTTGGCGTCCGGGAAAGGGCAAATGCTTTCGGGAAAAGTTACTTTTCCAGGCATCACCTTTTCTGTTTGCCGAAAAGCGCTTCCATCACTGAAATTAGGAGAATGAGATATGAAGCAAAAAATCTATGTAGTTGGATTTGGCCCCGGTGACGGTGCACTGATGACAAAACAGGCTGCTGATGTGCTGCAAGCGGTAGATCTGATCGTCGGGTATACTACTTATGTGGCTTTGCTGAAGGAACAGTTTCCACATCAGAACTATCATGCAACTCCCATGCGAAAAGAAGTCGATCGATGTCGTCTGGTGGCAAAAGAAGCTTTGCAAGGCAAAACGGTGGCAATGGTCTCAAGCGGTGATAGCGGCATTTATGGTATGGCAGGGGTGATGCTGGAAGTACTTGCAGAAATGGGAGTTGATTTAGAGGTGGAAATTGTGCCCGGTCTGACTGCCGCTAGTACGGCAGCGGCTGTGCTGGGAGCCCCTCTGATGCATGATTTTGCTGCCATTAGCCTCAGTGACTGCATGACACCCTTGGAGCAAATTTATCGCCGCGTACGCTGCGCAGCAGAAGGCGATTTTGTCATATGCCTATATAATCCTAGGTCACACGCACGAACAGCTTATCTGGGAGAAGCGGCAAAGATTGTGCAGGAATTTCGCAGTCCACAGACCCCTGTGGGGATCGTACGGAATGCCGGGCGTACAGGGCAGCGTGCATGGCTCACAACGCTGGATCAGCTGCATACACAGCCAGTGGACATGTTCTGCATTGTCATCATCGGGAATTCTAATACGTATTGCAAAAACGGGAAGATGGTCACCCCGAGAGGATACTGTATTACTTCATCCGGGAGTGCTATATGAACGGTCTTTCAATTGGTGTGATTGCGGGGACAAGTGATGCTACGGAATGGATCCAAATGCTTCCAGCGCCCTACTGTGTCACCGCATTTGTGGCAACTGTTTATGGGCAAACAATTTTACAGAAAACTGGCTGTACAGTTCATATGGGGCGTCTAAACGAAGATGGATTCTCTCAGGCACTCTGTGGCATGGATGCTGTCGTGGATGCCTCACATCCTTTTGCTGTAAAGGTAACAGCAACTGTGCAAAAAGTATGTCGAACATTGCATATTCCTTACTTTCGAATTATACGGGAAAAAGTGTCATATGACTATGACCGAATCCATTGGGTTGCTTCTAAGGAAGAGGCAGCGCAGTTGCTCACCCACATGGAAGGAAATATTTTGTGGACGACGGGCAGCAATACACTTGCTTTTTATGAATCGATGATCCCATCATTTGCAAAACGCAGCTGGGTGCGTATTTTAGATACAGAAGATTCCCGAAAACAAACGGCGCACTCCAAAGCGCATAGGATTTATGCTATGCCGCCATTTTCGATAGAGGATACAGTGAGCTGTATCCAAGCACATAAAATTCGCATACTCGTCTCAAAAGACAGCGGTCTGCGAGGTGGTGTAGTAGAAAAAATTCAGGCGGCACAGCAATGCGGTATAGATGTCGTGCTGATTGCAGCACCAAAGGAAATTGGCATGACAGCTGAACAGATACTGGCTGCACTAACTCAGATGGAAAAGGAAAAGAGAGCATGAAACTGGAATCCTACATTACAAAAATTCAACCACTGGATCAAACAGCTATGAAAGCGGCACGGAAAAAATGGGATAATATCGCAAAGCCGCTTCGCAGTCTGGGACGATTGGAAAAAATGGTTATCCAGCTGGCGGGTATTACTGGTTCCGCGCAGATTCTTCCCCGAAAAAAAGCGGTTTTGATTTTTTGCGCAGATAATGGAGTAGTGGAAGAAGGCGTCACACAGACCTCCAACGAAGTCACAGCTATTGTGGCGCAAAATTTCACAAAAGGCATTGCCTCTATCAATTCTCTGTCTAAGGTAGCGGGAGCCGATGTTTTCCCCATCGACATCGGTATTGCGCGAGATTTGAACTGTCCAGGATTGGATGTGCAAAAAATTGCCTATGGTACGAAAAATTTGGCAAAGGAACCGGCAATGACACGCGAAGAAGTCGAAAAGGCGATTCTTCCAGGGATAGATTTGGTGCGGGAAAAAAAGGAAGCTGG
>CASDUD010000071.1 GCA_949283725.1 uncultured Ruminococcus sp. | reverse complement strand
GTCACCTCGACCATATTGTTATCATGAAAAAGATATACAGCAGAAAAAGGCCGAAATTTCGGTCTTTTTTTGCGCTTTAAGGATGAAAAAAACAGGTGATTTTTTGGCGGTTTTTTAGAATATAGGGGATCGAACCAATACAGAGAAAAAATCAGGGTGAATTGAAAAAGGCGATTGCTTTTTCAATTCACCCTGAAACCTTTCTGTTTTTGCCTCTGCAGTTGCCATGTTTACGGCAGTTGTGCCGAGTCCATTTCCGCTGGGACTCGGTTTGTATCGTTTTTTATAGTGCCCTCAGCAGCTTTTAGTGCCCTCGTAGTGCCCTCGATTGAACCAAACACCAGTAGCATCCCTCACGCCTTAGACTGTGCTTGTGCTCAATAGCTTCTACTCAAACTTGAGTAAAATTGAGTAGCGGCGTTTCAGTTTAACGCCTTAGCTTTTCAAACTCGCTCAAAATTGAGCAGGTTCATGATGCGCATAATCTGCACGGATAACCCTTTTGTGAATCGTTCTTATAACCCTAACTCAAAGTTAGACCGTACCCATTGCCGCACATACTGCAGAGGGTAGGAATCAAATTCCGCCCATCGAAACAGCCCTCAATAGCTTTCTTAATGCGCTGTTTTGTTGGTTTGTCCTGTGCTTCAATAAATTTCTTTGCTTTCTACTTATAATCGTCGCCGAATGTATGTTCATGCCTAAACCCTGATTTTTACTGACTTTCCACTTGACAAATTAGCTAAATTGCGGTACAATTAGCTAAAAAAGGCGTGGAGGCAAAAAGAATGGCAAAAGCGGTGCGCATGTCTGACATTGCAGAGCGACTACATGTCAGTATTGTAACAGTTTCGAAGGCACTTGCCGGGAAAGACGGCGTCAGTGATGAAATGCGACAGGAAATCCAGCAGCTGGCACAAGAAATGGGGTATCAGGGAAAGAAAGCACGAACTGCTCCATCTACCGCCTATACTCTGGGCATTGTCACATCCTATCGTTATATTGAACAGGAACAGTCCTTTTACTGGAATCTCTACGAACGGATTCTGTACCATCTGACGCAAAATGGTCATTTGGGGATACTGGAAGTGGTGACAGACCAAGCGGAACAGGAACAGCAGATCCCTCGGCTGGTGCAGGAGGAACGGGTAGATGGCATTATTGTTATGGGAAATTTTACAGTGGCATACCGCAATGCACTGGTGGCAGCCGGTATTCCCCTGGTTGTCCTGGACGCATTTGACGCGCGGTTTCATCAGGATGCAGTCATTTCCGATGGCTATTACGGCATGTATACCATGGTGGATTACCTGCTGCAAATGGGACACCAGGATATTATGTTCGTCGGTTCTGTCAATGAAACCAGTAGTATCACTGACCGGTATTACGGCTATTGCCGTGCCATGCGGGAGGCAGGAATTTCTGTGACAGAAGCGCATGCGCTTCCGGATCGTGATGCAGAGGGAAAGGTCGTTGTCTCCCTGGAACATCTGGAGCGGATGCCCACTGCCTTTGCCTGCAACTGTGATATTACAGCGCATATTCTGATCAATCAGCTCAAGCAGCAAGGGCTTCGTGTGCCGGAAGATGTTTCCGTGGTAGGATTTGATAACTACGTGCTGGCAGAGTATGCACAGCCGCCTTTGACTACCTATGCCGTGGATGTGGATCATATGGCAAAAATGAGTGTCCAGCAGCTGATCCACCGTATCCAGAAACCGGATGCCGATGCGCAGCGTATTGTGGTGAGCGGAAAGCTAATCGTGCGGGAAAGCGTCCGGCGACTGGAGATTACCTGATTTTCAGTAAATTATAATAATCATTTTGAATGCATAATAAAACCGTCTGTGGGAGTAACTTCCTATAGGCGGTTTTTCTTTGTTTTTAAGTAAAAAACAAGTATGGTTGTAGGCAGATAGTATAATTGCGGATATTTACCAAGTTTTTTGTGAAATTGTTTGTAAAATATAGATAATATAGATACAGAGAAATTGTGCAAAACACAGAAAAACATTTTTAATCTTAATTTTAGCTTGACTTTTAAGTAAAAAAAGAGTAAGATGTAGACAGAAAGAAGGCCACCGCCAGGTTCGTATTCAGTACACAAGCTGCATGGCAGCAGTTGTGTACGAAAATAAAAAACGGAGGAATGGATCATGAAACACAGATGGATAGCATTTGTATTGGCAGGGCTCACAGCGGCGGTAGTGATCGCATGCAGCTCTGACGTTGGAACAAAGGAGAAGGAAGGCCCTTCTGTATCCTATATGGATATGAAAGTCGGCGAAACCGCAACAGACATCAAGGCAGACCTGAAAATCCTGACAAACCGCACCGATCTGATTGAGGAAAGCTTTTCTGCATACGTGACGGAGTTCACCGCAATGTATCCGAATGTCACGATCACATACGAGGGCATCACAGACTATGATAACGATGCCACCACGCGTCTAACTTCCGGCAACTGGGGTGACATCTGCTGCATTCCTGCCACTGTGGATCTGAGTGAACTAAGCAATTATTTTGAGGCATTCGGCAGCTATGACGCCCTGAAGGAAATGTACGAATTCACGGACAAGAAGATGTACGACAATACGGTATACGGCATACCCAGCATGGGTAACGTCAGCGGTATTGTGTACAACAAGGCAGTGTTTGAGGCAGCAGGTATTACGGAGTTGCCAAAGACACCGGATGATTTTCTGGAGGGCCTGCAATTGATTGCTGACAATACTGATGCCATTCCGCTGTATACCAACTATGCCGCAGGCTGGACGCTGACAGCGTGGGATGCCTATATTTCCGGCGGTGCCACTGGAGATGCGGATTTCAAGAATAATGGTCTGGTACATGCGAAAGATCCCTTTGCAAAGCGTGAGGATATGACAGGCCCCTATGCCGTATACGATGTGCTGTACGAGGCAGTGGTACGGGGGCTAACAGAGGATGATCCCACTACTACCGACTGGGAAGGTTGTAAAGCACAGATTAACGAGGGCAATATCGGATGTATGGTGCTGGGCAGCTGGGCGGTACCTCAGATGCAAGCAGGCGGCCCAAATGTCGGTGACATTGCCTATATGCCTTTTCCCATTACCGTGGACGGACAACAGTATGCATCTGCCAGCGCAGACTATTGCTACGGCGTGAATGTGAACAGTAGCGCTGATGAAAAGACGGCGGCTATGCTGTATATCAAGTGGCTCACGGAGTCCTCCGGTTATGCCGGCAGTCAGGGCGGTATTCCCATTGTTAAGGGTGAAGCGTATCCGGAGTCATTGGAGAGTTTCACGAATGTAACATTGGTTACAGACAATCCGGCACCCAGCGGCGAGGAGGATCTGTTTAATAACATCAACAACAGTTCTGAGCTTTCTCTGGATTCCGACCCCACGCATGTTGCTGCCATTGTCGAGGCTGCCATCGGCGGAACAAAAACCATGGAAGAAATCGCAGACGAATGGAATGCAGCGTGGACAAACGCGCAGGAAAGTAATGGCGTAACGCCTCAGTAAGTACAGAAAGGGCGTGAATCCCATATGGGAAAACAGCATGCAGAAGGCGGTTTGACAAAGCATAGACCGCAGCTGCGATGGTCCAATGCCAATGTGCAGAAAACAGTTGTAACATTGACATTTCTGTTCGTACCGTTGTTTTTGCTGATCTTGTTTACATATCTGCCGTTTTTTAAAATGGTGCAGTTCAGCTTTTATGATATGAAATATATCGGCAACCGGGAATGGGTCGGACTGCAAAATTACATTGACGTATTCACACGGGACGATTGCTTCAATGCTCTGAAACTAAGCCTATATTATATGGTAGGCTCTGTGGTACAGCTGGCACTTGCACTGTTGTTTGCGGCGATCCTGAGCTTTCAGCCAAAGGGCGGGAATTTCTTCCGGGGCGCTCTGTATTTTCCGAGTTTGGTCTGCGGTATTGCCGTGGGGTTCATCTTCAAATATTTCTATACCCACGGTTTTGTACTGGATTCTATTCTGGGTGCCCTGGGTATTCCGGAGGAGCTGCTCCCATATTGGCTTAAGGATACACGTATCAATAACTGGGTGCTGGTGGCTTCCTCCATCTGGCGGTATATGGGACAAAATATGGTACTTTTCATTGGTGCCATTGCCAGTGTGGACAAGACCCAGTACGAAGCCGCAGCCATTGATGGTGCAAATGCCTGGCATCGGTTCCGGTATATTATCCTTCCGTCCATCCGGACAATCGTGGTGTTGAATATGATCCTGGCGCTCTCTGGCTCGCTGTCCGTCTTTGAAATACCCTATGTCATTACAGGCGGTGGCTTCGGAACATCCACCTATTTTGTTCTGATGGATAAGATTGCCCACGCCAACCAGAAAGTCGGTCTGGCTTCGGCAATGGCAGTAGTGTTGCTGGTATTGATCCTACTGGTAAGTGCCATGCAGAAATGGGCGGAAAAGCGAATGGATATCGGATTTCAGCGTGGAAAACGGAGGCGCAGAAAATGAAAGGAACAAAAGCACGTCTCAGACGGCTGCCCATGCAGCTGCTACAATATGTGGTACTTCTTCTGGGAGCATTCTGTGCCCTTGTTCCCATTGTCAGCTGTATTACAACGGCATTTAAGACGGAGGAAGAATATCGTACTACAAGTGTTATGACTCTGCCGCAAAACTGGCTGAATTTTGAGAATTTCCGAGTTGCCTGGGAAAAGGCAGATATGGGAAAGGCATTTCTCAACAGCTTTCTGATCCTGTTATTTGTACTGGTAGGCAGCACCATGATCTCTGCCATGCTGGCATATGTGCTGAACCGCTTTCAGTTTCGCGGCAATCACCTCATCCGTAATCTCTTTATGGTTGCGGCGCTGATTCCCGGAATTGCTACACAGGTTACGGTCTATCAGATCATGACATCCCTGCATCTGGTCAATACCCTTTACGGCTATATTTTCCTGATGTTGGGCACAGATGTCATATCCATCTATATCTTTTTGCAGTTCTTTGAGAACCTGCCGAAAACGCTGGATGAAGCGGCAATTCTGGATGGATGCAGTTACTTCGGTGTATTTTTCCGGATTCTGCTGCCACTTCTGAAACCGGCAATCGTCACCAGTGCGATTCTGAAAGGCGTCAGTACTTATAACGAATATTACATGGCGAATTTGTATTTGCAGGACAAAAGTCTGTATCAGGTGGTTTCCACATCCCTGTATACCTTTACCGGACCTATGGGAAACCAGTATCAGTATATTTGTGCCGGCGTGCTGATCACCATGATTCCCATTCTGATTATTTTCTTATTATGTCAAAAGCAGATCTACAGCGGCATGACAATGGGCGCTGTAAAAGAATAATTCTGGAGGAAGATTCTATGAAGCCTATTACTATGCACACCGGCAGTCTGCCACAGATTCCGTGGCAGGAACGGCCGAAGAATTGTGCCGCACCTCTATGGCGCTATCAGGATAATCCCATTATTTTCAGAAATCCCATTCCGGGAGTGGCACGTATCTTCAACAGCGCAGTGATTCCATATCAGGACGCATTTGTGGGCGTATTTCGCGGAGAACAGACAGACGGCATACCATTTATTTACCTCGGGAAGAGCCGGGACGGTATGCACTGGGAGTTTTCTCCCCAAAAGATTCGTTTTGTGGACGAAGCCGGGAATCCAGCCATGCCTCTGTATGCATACGATCCGAGACTAGTTCTGGTGGATGATACCTATTATGTGATTTGGTGTCAGGATGCCTATGGTGCAGCTATCGGTATGGCAAAGACAAAGGACTTCGAGACCTTTGTCCGTCTGGAAAATCCCTTTTTGCCCTTCAACCGGAACGCCGTGTTGTTCCCACGAAAAATTCATGGCAAGTACATGATGCTCTCTCGTCCCAGCGACAGCGGTCATACGCCATTCGGGGATATTTTTCTCAGTGAGAGCAAAGATATGGAATACTGGGGACATCATCGGCATGTTATGGGAAAGAGCAACCGTTGGTGGGAAAATGTGAAGATCGGCGGCGGTGCAGCACCCATTGAGACAAGCGAGGGGTGGCTCCTGTTCTACCACGGCGTGACTAATACCTGTAACGGCTTTGTGTACAGCATTGGCGGTGCTATTCTGGATCTAGACGAGCCGTCCAAGGTGAAATACCGCTGTGGCAGCTTTCTTTTGACACCGGAAATGTGGTACGAGGAGCGGGGGTTTGTGCCCAATGTCTGCTTTCCCTGTGCCACACTTCAGGATGCGGATACCGGACGGATCGCAATTTATTACGGCTGTGCGGACAGCTACGTGGGACTTGCTTTCACAACGGCGGAGATTGCAGTGGATTATATCTGTGCCCACGATGCCGCCGGCGACGACGACCGCTGCGATGGGAAACGATAAAAGAGCATAACGACAAGAATCCATAGAGAAAGGCGGCGGGAATATGACACTGGTCACAGAAGTGCGCAATATGCTGGAGAAAAAGCTGATTCCGTTCTGGCTTTTTCTGCGGGATAGAGAATACGGCGGCTATGTCAGCTATGTGGATCTGGAACTGCACCGGGATTTCTGGGCAGAAAAGGGATGCATTCTCAACAGTCGTATCCTCTGGTTCTTCTCCGAAACAGCTATGGAACTCGGCTGGAAGGAACTGCGGGAGGCGGCAGATCATGCCTATGATTTTCTGATAGCACACTGCCTGGATCGGGAGGTCGGAGGTGTCTATTGGTCAGTGACCTATGACGGAAAGCCTCTGGATATCACAAAGCATACATACAATCAGGCATTTGCCCTGTATGCCCTTTCTGCATATTATCGCTTGACGAAAAAGCCGGGGGTATTGGAGATCGCGCAGCAGCTGTTTAACTGTATGTTGACCCATTGCCGGGATGCCGGCGGCTATCTGGAAGCGTTCAATCGGTTCTGGCAACCGGTTCCCAATGAGAAACTTTCCGAAAACGGCGTTGTGGCACAGCGTACTATGAATACGCTACTCCATGTGTTTGAGGGATACAGCGGATTTTATCTGGCATCCGGCTCTATCCGTGCAGCAGAGGAAATGCGTGTTATTCTTCAGCTTTGGTCATCACATGTATTCCAGGCGGAACAGCGGCGGCAAGAGGTCTTTTTTGATAGAGATTACCATAGTCTCATTGATTTGCAAAGCTATGGCCATGACATCGAAACCGCATGGCTTCTGGACTGGGGCTGTGACCTGCTCCGGGATAAAGCACTTTCCAGAAAAATCCATAAAATGACGGATATTCTCGCTGTATCCGTTCTGGAAAAAGGCTTTGACGGCCAGGCGGTCTGTAACGAACGGGAAAAAGGTGTGACCGATACCACCCGTGTGTGGTGGGTACAATCAGAAGCAATCGTGGGCTTTGTGCATATGCTAGAAAAGCATCCGGAACAGAAACGCTTCGGAGATGCAGCGGCACAGACCTGGCGGTATATTCTCCGGGCTCTGGTGGATCCTAGAGAGAACAGCGAATGGTTCTGGCAGGTGGACAAGGCGGGAAAACCTGTGGGAAAGCGGACTATAGTTGACCCCTGGAAATGTCCCTATCACAATGGAAGAATGTGTCTGGAAATCATAAGGAGGAATCCGGATGTATCATGGTGAATATCTGCGGCAGATAGAAAAGCAAGAACAGTTACTCTGCCGGAAAAATGAAAAGTCGGAATTTTACAACGGTATCTATATTCGCTGGAAAAATCCAGTACTCACAAGAGAACATGTTCCGCTGCACTGGCGGTATGACCTGAATCCGGAGACAAATCCTTATTTTCTGGAACGTTTGGGCGTCAATGCAGTATTCAATGCCGGCGCTATTTATCGGAACGGAAAATATTGTTTGGTCGTCCGTGTGGAAGGCAACGACCGAAAGAGCTTTTTCGCCGTTGCTGAGAGCAAAAATGGCATTGACGGATTCCGATTTCGGGATAAGCCCATTGTATTGCCGGATCTCTACCCGGATGAAACAAATGTCTATGATATGCGTCTGACCCAGCATGAGGACGGATGGATCTATGGCATATTCTGTTCTGAATTTAGCGCAAAGGATCCTAGCGATTTATCAGCAGCAGTGGCATCCGCCGGCATTGTCCGGACGAAGGACCTGAATACCTGGGAACGACTGCCCAATCTGGTGACGAAGCAAAGTCCCCAGCAGCGCAATGTCTGCTTGCTGCCCATGTTTGTGGACGGAAAGTATGCGTTCTATACCAGACCTATGGACAGTTTCCTTGAGACTGGTTCCTGCAGCGGTATTGGCTTCGGGTTGGCAGAGGATGTTACCCATGCGGTGATCGAAGAGGAACGCATCATAAGTTTGCGCCGGTATCATACCATTAAAGAAGCCAAAAACGGCAGCGGTGCTGTTCCCATTGAAACAGAAAAGGGTTGGCTGCATCTAGCACACGGCGTGCGGAACACGGCCGCAGGATTGCGGTATGTGCTCTATGTCTTTGTGACAGATCTGAAAGAGCCGTGGCGTGTCATTGCAGAACCATCCGGCTATTTCCTTGCGCCCATGGGGGAAGAACGGGTGGGGGATGTTTCCAACGTCGTATTTACCAATGGTGCTATTGTCCGGCCAGACGGTACGGTCTATATTTACTATGCCTCCTCGGATACGAGACTGCATGTTGCTACAACGGATCTGAACCGACTTCTGGATTATGCATTTCATACGCCTCAGGATCCGCTTCGCAGTGCAGATTGTGTGCGCCAGCGGTGTGACCTTATTGAACAGAATTTGAAATATATGCGTCAGCAGGAGGAATGCTGACCAGAGCGTGTTCTCATATAAACACGCACGAGGAAAGGGTTGTTGATTATTATGAAGAAGTGGATCGCAGTTTTGAGCAGTATTGTACTGGGATACAGTGCACTGGCTATGCCATTTTCGACAGCAGGTACAGTGTGCGCAGCAGATTCCCGGACAGGATTTGTTACCACAAATGGCACCCAGTTTATGCTGGATGGTTCGACATTCTACTATGCCGGCACCAATAACTATTATCTGAACTTTAAGCCGAAGGAAACGGTAGACGCTGCCCTGGAAGATGCTGCAGAAATGGGGCTGAAGGTCGTCCGTACCTGGGGCCATCTAGACGCAGGCGTCCTGACCGATCAGGTATCGGCAGATGGCTATGCAGTGTTCACGGACAGTGTAGATGGCACGGGCGAAAAGGAAGGCATTTTCTACCAGTATTTTGATGCAGATCTGGGGCGCCCTGTCGTCAATGAGGGAGAAACCGGTCTGGAAAAACTGGACTATGCCCTGTATAAAGCAGAACAGGAGGGTATCCGTCTGCTGATAACATTCACCAACAACTGGGAAGCATTTGGTGGCATGAACCAGTATGTAAAATGGGCAAAGCTGGCTGGGGAAGATGTCAGCGGCCATGATGATTTCTATACAAACGAGACCATAAAGGGATGGTATAAGGACTATGTGAAAACCCTGTTGAATCACGAAAATGTCTATACCGGTGTGAAATATAAAGACGATCCCACCATTTTCTCCTGGGAGTTGGCAAACGAGCCGCGCTGTGAATCGGATGCCGGATGCGAGAACAATGTTGTGGTAGAATGGGCAACGGAAATGAGTGCCTATGTCAAATCTATCGACAGCAACCATATGCTTGCTGTGGGTGATGAGGGTTTTTATAATTATGGCTATAACGATTTCCCCGAGGGAGAACATAAATATGTTTATCACGGCAGCTCCGGCATCGACTGGCTGGAACTGACATCCATCCCGGATATCGACTTTGGAACGCTGCATATCTACTGTGACCAGTGGGGTCTCACAAAGGAACAGGGCGAGTTCTGGTTCAAGAAGCACGGCGAGGATGCGGCGGATATGAACAAGCCGGTCATCGCAGAGGAATTCGGCTGGAAAGACCGGAGTGAGCGTGCGTCTGTCTATGCCGACTGGTACAATATTTTTGAGGGCAATACCTACGACGGTGTAGAATTTGCCGGCACCAACTACTGGATGATCGCTTCCATGGACGGCAGCGCACTGTATCCGGACTATGACGGCTACACCGTTTATTACAGAGGCGATGCAAACGGCAATCCCACCCAGGAGGCATGTGATGTCATTATGGCACACGCAGAACGTATGAATGCCAAAAATTCGGAGAACAATCTCACCCCGAAGAAGTCGGATTTTGATATTGTGACGCCTGGAGATATCACATTCCAGCCAACCATGAAAATGGGAGAGATCTCCGGTTTGGAACTGAACGGCAAAATCCTGACGGAGGGAACGGATTATACCATTACCGATACCACTATCACAGTTTTCGCAGATGTATTCCAGTCTTTGGAACTAGGCAGCTATAAGCTGAAGCTGCTGACGACAGCTGGCAATCAGCCCACCGCCATTGTACGGGTATATAATTCCAGCGCCGAGGCGCTGTCCCGCAGCGTAATTGACGACTTTGAATCCTATGTAGACAGCGCAGCGGTAAGCGCAGCCTACAAGCGCAACGCCAACGGTGACAGCCTTGTACTTTCACTGGATACAGAAAACGTGAAAAGCGGCAAGGCTTCGTTGAAGTATGCCTATAGTGTCACAGACGGCGGTTCGGGCTATTGCGGTGCAACCAAAAATTTGGGCAGTGCAGACTGGACAGGTTTTGATGGTATCCGCTTCTGGATCCTGTCAGACGGCAGCAATCGGGAGACTACCTTTC
>CASDUD010000070.1 GCA_949283725.1 uncultured Ruminococcus sp. | reverse complement strand
GTGACCTCATCGCAAAAGTAAAAAAATATGAGGAGGAACAACAATGAGACAGAGAAAAGCAAGCAACAGCAATAACCGCACGTTTTTGGCAATGACAATTCCCATTGTAATCCTGTTTTTCCTGTTCAACACATTGCCGCTTATCACAGGTGCGTTTTACAGCTTTACCAACTATAAAGGATACGGCAGCTATGATTTTGTCGGACTGCGCAACTATATCGATTTGTTTTCGGATACCCGTGTGATGCATTCCTATTGGTTCACGTTTAAGTATGCAATCGTGGGCACGGTGCTGATCAACGTACTCAGCCTGCTGATCGCCATGGGGCTAAACAGTAAAATTCGTTGCAAGAGTCTGCTACGAGGCATTTATTTCGTTCCCAATATCCTGGGCGGATTGATTATTGGTTATATTTTCAGCTTTATTTTTACCTATATTATTCCGGCCGTAGCCAAGACACTGCACATTGGATTTTTAGAAAATAGTATCCTTGCCAGCGAAACATGGGCATGGGTCGGCGTGTTGATTGTTGGTGTATGGCAAGCTGTGGCGATGAATACGATTATCTATATCTCCGGTTTGCAGACCGTGCCAGGTGATATTTATGAGGCCGGTATGATCGATGGCGTCAATGGCTGGCAGAAATTCTGGAAACTGACGCTCCCGATGCTGATGCCGTTTGTTTCTATCAATCTGATTTTGAGTACGAAAAATATGCTGATGGTATTCGACCAGATTATGTCTTTGACAAGAGGCGGCCCTTCGCAAAGTACTGAGTCTATTTCCTATTTGATTTACCGAAATGGTATGGATGGCGGTCAGTTCGGATTCCAATGTGCTAATGCCGTGCTCTTCTTCATTCTAATTGTTGCCATCTCTGTATTCCAGCAAAAAATGACCAGTAAGAGGGAGGAACAGCTATGAGTATCATAAAAACAAAAAAAGTCGGCAAGACAAATGTCTTTCTCACCATATTACTATTTATTGGATGTCTGACAGTACTGTTTCCACTCTATATGACGGTCATCATTGCGTTCAAGCAGCCATCCGAAATGACAAATGATGTGGCGGGTGCTCTGGCTTTTCCCAGCACCTGGAGCTTTTCCAACTTTTCCGAGGCGATGGAAGTCACGCACTTCTGGCGGTCGCTTCTAAACAGCTTGATTATCTGCGTAGTGACCATCGTACTCTCTGTGCTGGTACATTCTATGGCAGGTTACGCCATTGGCAGAAACATGGCACGCAAAAAAGGCTATCGCTTTGTGTACTATTATATTGTCAGCGGCATGTTCGTTCCTTTTGCCATTCTAATGATGCCGCTGGTAAAGCAGACGGCCATTCTGGGTCTGGACAACAAGCTGGGTGTAATTTTGTTGTATGTAGTTTTCTATATGCCGATGAATGTCATGCTCTACAGTGGTTATCTAAAAAATGTACCAACGGCCATGGAAGAAGCCGCCAATATTGACGGTGCTTCCACATGGAAAACGTATTGGACGATTATTTTCCCTATGATGAAACCGATGCACGCGACTGTTGCAGTACTAACGGCACTGGGCACTTGGAATGATGTCATGACCCCACTGGTTATCATGTCCGGTACAGAAAATACGACTTTGCCGTTGGCACAGCTGAATTTCCAGACGCAGTTTGGTACAAACTATAATCTAGCGTTTGCCTCGTATTTGTTGGCGTTGATTCCGATTTTGATTTTCTATATTTTCTGTCAGAAACAAATCATCAGTGGTGTGGCAAACGGCGCTGTCAAGGGATAATTAAGGAGTGTATGCCATGAAATTGGAAAATAAAATTATGCTTATCACCTATGCAG
>CASDUD010000069.1 GCA_949283725.1 uncultured Ruminococcus sp. | reverse complement strand
CGTTCGCGCGTGTCCAGTATCTTAAGGCAACACGCTTAATCGCTGAAGCCACTCTCCACCAGTTCTACCAAAGAATTTACAGCAATCTGCTCATCCGCACCATCAGCGATGATCTTGATCTCCGTACCGCCCACGATGCCCAGAGACAGGATACCCAGAAGGCACTTGGCATTCACACGACGCTCTTCCTTTTCAATCCAAATCGAGGACTTGAATTCATTGGCACGCTGAATGAAGAAGGTCGCCGGTCTTGCGTGCAAGCCTACCTGATTCTGCACCATAACTTCTTTTACATACATAAAAAAAACTCTCCCATCTTTGCGGATGATGCGCTCACACCACCCATGATTTTATGTTTGCCATACTCATATTATACCGTGTTTCTTTTGCAACGTCAACGTACTTTTCGCAAAAATCTCCCCTTTTCGCCGAATTTTCTACGTGTTGACATAAGGCAACTTTCAATTTTTCCAAATCTTTGTGAAACTTGCCAACGATGCCAAGCCCATCCCGACGATTTACATCTTTCTTTCATTTTGTTCAAATTCAACAACAGAATTGGCTATTTTTTGTTCAAATAGTCGGCATACAGGTCAGGTCTTTTCTGCTGGGTTTCCGCTAGACTTTGTGCAATTCGCCAATTTTCGATATGCAGATGGTGGCCGGACAGCAGCACCGGTGGCACTTCCCGCCCATGCCAGACAGCCGGACGAGTATATTGGGGGTATTCCAGCAGTCCGTTGAAGTGGCTCTCCTCCTCGAAACACACATCCTCCGGCAGCACCCCAGGCAGCATCCGTGCCACGGCGTCCACCACCAGCATAGCGGGCAATTCGCCGCCTGTGAGGACATAGTCTCCCGCCGAGATTTCTTCGTCCACAATCTCATCCAACACACGCTGGTCGACACCTTCATAATGCCCACACAGCAGCAAAATATGTGGCATGACTGCCAATTCCACCGCTCGTTGCTGGGTGAATACGCGGCCCTTTGGGGAGAGATAGATCACATGGGGCTTTGTCCCTGCCGTTTCACAGATCGCCTCATAACAGCGATAGATGGGATCTGCCTGCATGACCATGCCCCGGCCGCCGCCATAAGGCACATCATCCACCCGGCGGTGTTTGTCCAGTGTATAGTCCCGGATATTCCAGCACGTCAGCGAAAAACAGCCTTTTTTTTGGGCTCTGCCGAGAATGCTCTCCGAAAGCACGGCATCGCACATCTCCGGAAACAAGGTGGCTATATCAATTCGCATCCAAGAGTCCCTCCAGCGGGCGAATCTGCATCCTGCCGCCCTCAATATCCGTCTCCACAATGACATCTGGAATCGCCGGGAGATAGATAGCCTTTCCCTCAGCATCCTTCACCTCATACACATCGTTCGCCCCGGTCTGAAGTACATCGGTCAGCGTGCCATATAGCTTTCCTGTATCGGCGTCCAGCACATCCAGCCCGATCAGATCCTGGATGAAGTACACGCCTTCTTCGAGCTCCACCTCGTCCCGATCCATATACAGCACTTCGCCCCGGAGCTTTTCTGCCGCCTCGATGCTTTCCACGCCTGCCAGAGAGAGCAGCACATTCTGCTTTTGCAGCCTTGCACCTGTCACCGTGACAGGGCGGTGCGCCGCACCCAGATACAGCGTCTCAAACGTACAAAAAAACGCTGGGTCGTCGCACCATGGCACCACCTTTACCTCGCCCCGTAACCCGTGGACATTAACAATCTCTCCAATCTCCAGATATTGTTTCATCCCGTCCTCCTTTTATCGCATACCGCCGGATATAGCAACAGGCGGAACGAGTTGCCGTCCGCCTGCTTTTTCTCCATCAGTCAATTTCAACTGCAATTTTCTGGCTGTTCTTTGCTGCCCCTGCACGCATGATCACACGGATGGCCTTGGCAATCCGCCCCTGCTTTCCGATGACACGTCCGGTATCCTCCGGTGCCACGTGCAGATGGTAGACGATCACGCCCTCTTCATTGGGCGCATCTTCGGTGACTTCAATCGCCGACGGATTCTCTACCAGTCCCGCCGCAATCACTTTCAACAGTTCCTGCATAAATGTGCCTCCTTTTGTTGTCGGGAACAATTGCTCCACGGGTCAGCCGCACCACAGTGTCTTACCTGCCCTGCGGCTCACCGGCGGAGCAATGCTGCCTTACGCAGTCCCCGCACTCGGCCGTACTCCAATGTCCTCGAATGCTCCGAAGAGAATTCACCGATTAAAGTACGCCCTCTTTCTTCAGAATACCCTTTACGGTATCTGTCGGCTGTGCGCCGTTCTTCAGCCATGTCTTTGCCTTTTCAGCATCCACACGGATCACAGACGGTTCCTTTGTAGGATCATAGTAACCGATCTCCTCGATGAAACGACCATCCCGCGGATAACGCTCATCTGCTACCACGATACGATAAAACGGAGCCTTCTTTGCACCCATTCTTCTCAGTCTGATCTTTACTGCCATTTTTCTTTCACCTCCATATTGGATATCTTTTGGGAGAAATCTCTCCCTCTATCTCCAGCAGTTGCCTGCGGGAATACATTATTTCTTTGGTGGCATTAGCCCTGGCGGAACGCCGGGTATCCCGCTGCCGCCTGTCATTTGGTCGAGGTTCATCCCCGCCAGCCGCTTCATCGCACGGCGGTTCATCTTACCGCCCTTCCCCATCTTGCCGCCGCCGAGCTGCTTCATCATCTTCTGCATCTGCTCGAACTGCTTCAATAGACGGTTGACATCCTCCACCTTCGTACCGCTGCCGGCGGCAATGCGCCGCTTTCGGGAGGGGTTAATGATAGAGGGCTTTGCCCGTTCCGCCTTCGTCATCGAAGTGATGATGGCTTCAATGCGGACAAACTGCTTTTCATCCACGTCAGCATCTTTCAGCTTATCGCCCACGCCCGGCAGCATTCCAATAATGGACTTAATGGAACCCATCTTTTGGATCTGGCGCAGCTGTTCCAGCAGATCGTTCATATCAAACCGGTTCTGCTCCAGCTTTTTCGCCATTTTTTCGGCATCCTTCTGGCTGATGGCACTCTCCGCCTTTTCGATCAGCGTCAGCATATCGCCCATACCCAAAATACGGGACGCCATACGCTGGGGATGGAACGTCTCGAACTCGTCGAGTTTTTCCCCCATACCCACATATTTAATCGGTTTGCCCGTAACCGCGAGCACGGAGAGCGCTGCACCGCCTCGCGTATCAGAATCCAGCTTGGACATCAGCACACTGTCAATGCCCAACGCCCCATCGAACGCCTCTGCCACGTGCACGGCATCCTGACCCGTCATAGCATCGACCACCAGCATGATTTCATGAGGATGCGTCAATTCCTTCAAGTCCTTCAGCTCATCCATCAATTCGGTATCAATGTGCAGTCGTCCCGCAGTGTCGAGGATCACAACATCGTTGCCGTGATCCCGGGCACTCTTCAGGGCTTCCCGCGCAATGATCCGCGGATCGATCTGCCCCATCTCGAACACCTTGACACCCGCTCGTTCTCCGACCACTTGCAGCTGATGGATCGCGGCGGGGCGGTAAATATCACACGCCACCAAAAGCGGGTAATGTCCTTCTTTTTTCAACATCTTTGCCAGCTTTGCCGCATGGGTAGTTTTACCAGAGCCTTGCAGTCCGCACATCATAATAATACACGGCGGCTTGGACGGAAACTTGATGCGAGCATTTTCCTCGCCCATCAAGGCAATCAGTTCCTCATGCACGATCTTGATCACCTGCTGTGCCGGCGTGAGACTCCCCAGCACCTCTTCGCCCACAGCACGCTCGGACACCTTTTTCACAAAATCCTTGACAACCTTATAGCTGACATCCGCTTCCAGTAGTGCCATGCGTACCTCCCGCATGGCCTCTTTGACATCGCTCTCTGTCAGTTTACCATGCGATCGCAATTTCTTAAACACCTGGTTCAATTTTCCGGAAAGTCCCTCAAAAGCCATATCGGTCGCCTCCTGTCCGTATCCGCCTGCTGCTGCATTCTTCGCTTTTACAGCAATGCACGCCCGTTTTGTATCGTCTCTTTCGCCGCCCTGCATTTCTGCTGGATCTGGGCATCGGCCGCCGGTGCGGCGGAAATCTCTGCCACCAGCGTTTCCAGCAATGTAAAACTTTCTCGGAGCGCCGTCAGCCGCGCAGCAAACTGTAGCTTTTCTTCCATCTCCAGCAACACCTGTTCGCCCCGCTTGATACCATCTCGCACGCCCTGGCGGGTGATGCCCAAAAGCGAGGCAATCTCGCCCAGAGAAAGATCCTCACAATAATACAATTCTGTCAGCCGCTGCTGATGTGCTGTGAGGAACTCCCCATAACAATCCAACAGCATGGCAAAACGCAAATCCTTTGCCATTTCGGTGGCTCCCTTCTGTGGTACACTGCCTGTAAAAGCCATCTGCTTTACAAGTATACCGCATTTCCACTGCCTTGTCAAGCCCCTTTCTTCCGTGATTTTGCACAAATTTCTTAGCTGAAATTTTCACACGAATCAATATATTTGCTTATTTTTCATTTTCCGTTGATTTTTTCTTGACATTCTTCGAAAATGCGCCTATAATAAAGATAGATTCAAGGTTTTTCCCATCCACGCCCTGCGTTTTGCGCAGGTAGCCGTGTATATAAAGAAAGGAATGACAGAGTATGACATTTGGAGAAATGTTCCAAAAAGCACAGGCACTGCTGGACAAGGTAAGCGTCGCCAATGTGACTGAACACATCGCCATTCAGGTGAATGTCAGCGGAGAGGGCGAGGGCATTTTCTATATCGAAGTAACAAACGGTGCCTGCTATGTAGAACCATATGACTATGTAGATCGGGATGCGGTACTGTTTGCTGACTCGGCACAACTGCTGACTGCCCTGGAAAATGGGGAGACCGCAGAACTCACGATGGAAGGCGACAGCGAAAAGATTGCAGCATTCCGCACCGTACTGGAAACCCTGCCGAAAAAAAAGACAGCTGCCCCGAAAAAGACAACTGCCAAAACGACGGTGAAAAAGACAGAGACAAAGCCGGCGACCAAGACCGCCAGCAAGACAACTACGACTTCTAAGACAACAACCACTGCCAGCAAAAGAACCACAAAGACCACAAAAAAATAACAGAAGTTCATAGTCTATAAAAGTGAAGAAGCGCACGAAAAACAGCGAAGGAAACTGCCTATATGTCCATCGGACAGGCAAGTTTCTTCGCTGTTTTTGCACTTTATAGCCGAAGCGTTGAAAATCATAAGAATGAAAGCAAGGAGAAATAGGCTGCCACCGTGCTATCT
Organism: uncultured Ruminococcus sp.; assembly: GCA_949283725.1. Classification (GTDB taxonomy): domain Bacteria; phylum Bacillota; class Clostridia; order Oscillospirales; family Ruminococcaceae; genus Ruminococcus_C. Next base: position 15,221 of record CASDUD010000069.1, on the reverse strand, counting down.
ATATTGCCACATTCTCTGCTTTTCCACGCCTGACTTTTTCACAAAACGATTTTAATTTTCAAATTTTAGAAGCATGACATGGCATTGGCATTTAGTGTCCGCTGGCAATCCAGGCATAGCACATCAAAATGGCAAAGGCATCGGTCGTATCGATTATACCGGTGGCGTCCATATCGGCAGCAGCCGCCTGTTTCATCGTCCATGTCGATCTGCTGCCTGCCGAAACACGACTGTAAGCAATCAGCGTCCAGAAAGCATCGCTTGTATCTACATATCCGTCCCAGTCCACGTCTCCCATCTCCGCCTCTGAGACCAGCCCGGTATAAACGTGTGTAGGATAGGATCCTATTCCCAGCTGTTCAAGCGCCCCGAGCAGATTCCAGGCGGCGTTGTCGATCCACGGCTGAAGAGTGGTACTATCTGTGCGCATCGCTGCGGCTGCTGTATAACTTTCCAGAGAAAGCGCCGTACCACCCGCCTGTTCTGCCAATGCCATCGAAGCATCCAGCTGCGCCCAGTTTTGCGTTTCTGTGGTGTTCTCCACCACCAGTTTCAAGGCCGCATTACCCAGTTCGCCAAAAGGATAGGTGCCATCCTCTGCCGCCAATGTCTTTAGCTCCATGATGTCTGCCCAGTCTCCATAATTGCTGCGCACATAGGTCTGTCCCGCCTGTACAGCACAGCTGCGCTGCATCCCGGTAGACGTATCGTAGTTTTCACTCTCAAAGGCGGCATATAAATTGGACGCGCCCCGACCGTTGTCGCTTCGCAGTTCCAATACCACTGCCACGCGCTCCCCCTGCTGCAAGGAGACCGGTGTTTCCAGCGAAATGCTCTTATATCCCTCATAGCTAATCCAGCCGGACTGTTCCAGCAAAAGTGTACCATCCTCCGGCGACGTATCGGCTGACGCCAGCCGGTACAGCGAAACGGTATAGTAGGATGTGGTCGGATTATAGGTTACCTGAGGGAACATCACTTCTGAGGCAGTGCAATCCGTCTCGATCGTATAAATATTGGCCACCGCCGACTGTCGCAGCGCTGTATAAGAAACGCTGCCATCGTACTGGTAGCAGGCGGTATTACCTGTATCTTCTGCCATCTGGAAACGGGCAAACTCGCAGAGCGACAATTCCTCATAGGAAATCCAGAAGTAGCCGCTGTCCACATCATCTGCCCCCCAGCTGTTGCGCGCCAACCAGGCACCGTCCGACGAGGGCTGGGCATCTGCACGGAAATTTTCCTTCGCATAGTTATCATCCCAGCCCACCAGCAAGACTGCATGATCCGCCGAATTTTCATCATAGGTATCCTGATAATAGCTGACAGTGGTGCCATTGTCATAGTACGTTCCCTTAGAATAGTAGCTAACGCTAACACCACCGCTTTCCATCAGCCACTGTTTCACGGTGGCCTGCTCCGATGCGCTGCTGACCATTGGAAGGATGTCTACATTTTGCAGCCGATAGTAGGACGCATAGCGCTGGTATTCCGAATAACCCTGTGACCAGTCCTCCACCGGTGCATATTGTTCTAGCTGCGGGCCGTTCCCCGCCGCCAGCGAAAAGCTTGCGATCGACGCATTGCCGCCGCTGACACCCTTGCCATCCAGCAGAATATGATCCCCACTGATCAAGTCGCCCAACAGGCTGTGGGGGGTATAAGGATACCAGCCGAGTGCCGCTTCGGAAAAGTTCAGCTCTCCGTTCTCGTCCAGCCAGGTATCAGGGATATCCAGCCCCTGTTTCAAAATATTCGACTCGCACGCCCCGAGTGCGGCATACGCCCAGCAAAGCCCGGTAGAGCCCTGGTCTTTTACCGAGGTCACATAGCATACGCCCTCATCATCCAGCAGACTATAGGCAGCGGGCAAATTATTAGAAGCCTGACGCAGCCCATCCGTCCCATCTTCTGCCATCTGTGCGGCATCCTCTGCATCGGTCTGTGTCAGCAACAGCCCGCCATTTTGGGTAAATTCTGGATCCGCCACCGAAAGCGTCTCCAAAAAGCCGTCCCACTGCCCGGTGGCGCAGCTTCGCCAGCCATCCATCTGCCCCACAAACGACAGGCTGCCCATCACCAGCAGCATCACCGTCAGGCGGCTCGTCCACTTTTTCCAATGTTTCTTCATCGCTGCCTCCTGTTCGCCAAAACATCTGCCCTATGCGGACGTTCCGACTTGGTACTATGTTTCAGCCACATCGCACCAAGCGCACCTAGCGGCCTTGTACGGTGTCGTCCTCATTTTTTGTTCGGTATCGCCTATGTTTCTGCTCATTATATCATATTTTTTGTAAAATGTCAACTTTCTAAATAAAAGATTGCGTAAAAATCTGGTGCGTAATGGCAGCCTTATCCAAAATTTTTTTGATATATCTCCTTTTGGCCAAAAGTATTGACACGCTGATTTTTCCGTGGTATACTAAACTTGGTCATGCGGGGACGGCACCCATCATAAAAAACAGTCATGGCACACACGCATCGCAAAGGAGACGGATATTTATGCAGTATGCCTGTATTTCTGTTGTCGATGCATTTGGAAATGTCTATCAATCTACGTACCCCAAGCGTGCAAAGGGTTTAGTTCGAAAGGGCAGGGCACGTTTTGTGGACGAAAAAACCATCTGTCTGACGTGTCCGCCCGATATAAGGGAGGCATTCACTATGACACCATCTACCCCTACCCCGATGAATTTAACAGCGGCAGAGATTTTTGCGGAATTGCAAAAAATTCGTCAGGATACCAGTCACATGCAACTGGCGATGGAAAAGCTAGAAAAGGTCCCTACCGGAGCCGATCAGGATTCCGAAATCTGTCAGAAGAAAATTGAAGCCGTCCAAAAAGTTGCCCAGGAACGGGAAATCACCAATCAGGCACTGATTCGACTGTATGAAAAAATGTACGACGACATCTATTATCGAACGGAGGATAGCGACGAAAACAAAACCGTTCAACCATAACGATGGTACATTGTCCTAAGCACTAAACTTCAGGTGCAAAATTAGGGGAAGTATTGGCACCAAAATAATACGCAGATTTTTGAGCACAAATTTCACGCAGAATGCGTGAAATTTTGCCAAAAAGATGCGAAACAGGCTCTTAACCTAAAAGAACCGCTTTGCTTGCTGCGCAGTCACGCAGATAAAAGCAAAGCGGTTTTTATTTCGTATAAACCAGAAATTACATTGCTGTGCGGTTTTCCAATGCCCGAAACAAGGTGACTTCGTCGGCATATTCCAGCGTACCGCCTACAGGCAGTCCAAACGCCAACCGCGTCACTTTTACGCCCAGTGGTTCGAGCAACTGTGCCAGATACATCGCCGTGGCATCGCCTTCTACCGTAGGGTTGGTCGCCATAATAACCTCCTGTACCGACTGATCCTGTAATCGATTCAGCAGTTCCCGAATGCGCAGCTTTTCCGGCGTCACCCCATCAATCGGCGAGATCAACCCATGCAGCACATGGTAGACGCCTCGGTATTCCCCTGTGCGTTCGAGCGCCGTCACATCCTTCGGACTTTCTACCACACAAATAATATGATGATCCCGTTCTTCATCCGCGCAAATGGGACAAAGCGGCTGTTCCGTCAGATTCTGACAGCACGTACAAAATCGAATGTCCCGTTTTGCCGCCAACAATGCGTTCGCAAAACGCTCGACCTCTTCGGCCGGGCGGGATATGATGGCATACGCCAGCCGTTGAGCAGACTTGATGCCAATGCCGGGCAGCTTGGCAAATTCTTCCGCCAGCAGTTCCAGTGGCAGCGCCTGATACCCTGCCATATTTTAGAACAGACCCGGAAGCGATACGCCGCCGGTAATCTTGCTCATCTCTGTCTCGGTGGTCTCCTCGACCTGATTAATGGCCTCGTTCACAGCGCTGATGACCAGATCCTGCAACATTTCAATATCTTCCGGATCCACAACTTCCGGTTGAATGGTCAGTGCCTTGAGGGTCTTTTTGCCGGTTACAGTGACGCTGACAGCACCGCCGCCGGAAGTCGCCGTGAAGTCTCTGCCCTCGATATCCTCCTGTAAGGCAGAAATCTCATCCTGCATTTTCTGCGCCTGGCGAATCATCGCATTCATATTCTGGGCACCGCCCTGGTTCTGTTTAGGTAATCTTGCTCTCATGTATCTTTCTTTCCTTTCCTTTGGGGCTGAACAAACCATTGCCTGCCGCCCACATATTTCATAATATAGACCATACTGATTGCAGTGTCGTTGCAGCACCACCCCGACATCGGGCAGTATGTATTTACGAAGTTTCTACCGCCGTATCCAGATGGCAGCCCTTGGCCTTCTGAATCAGATCCTGGGCTTTGGGCGGCTGAGGCTGTGTACCCGCTGCCAGCTTGGCTCGGATATTGATGCTGCCCGTCAGTCCCAGACACTGGCGAATCGTCTCTTCCAGACTTATTGCATTGTCCCGGTTCTTCAGCAGCGTCAGGAAAAAGCGGTTGGCTGCGAGGATGAACACAGTATTTCCCGACCGGAATGCTTGGGACTCTGCCAAACTCCCCCGTACCGCTGGGTTGACCGTCCCATATTGCTCCAAAATGTCTGCCCAGTTGGTGATCGGTTCGAGTGCGGCAGGGGCAGATGCGCCCGTCCCTTCCTCTGATTCAGAGAAATTCCGTGCCGAAGCCGCATCGGCTGCTGAAGCCGAAGGTATTGCCGCAGGGGTAGACACAGCTGGTGGTACTGCCGCGGGCTGTTCCTCCGACTCGGCTGCCACCTGCGGCGCAGAGGTCGGGGCAGATGACACACCCGCCGTCCTCATAGGCGTGGTCAACTGGAGCAATGTCATTTCCAGTTCCACCCGCTTATTCAAGCTGTGAGCCATTCGCGCATGGCATTCTTGGAGCCGGCCGATCGCCCATATGACCTGTTCCAGCGATATTTCTTTAGAAAGGGCTTTGAGCTGTGCTTGTTCCTCCGGCAAACAGGTCAACAGTTCGGGCTGTCCCGCGCCAGCACGCAACAGCATCAAATTGCGCAGCTGCTCCAGCAATTCATCGCACAACCGCGCCATATCTTTTGACTGATCATACAGCTGGCCTGTATAGGCGAGCGCCTTAGCACCGTCCTGCTGCTGCACCGCCTGTAGAATCGCAAAAATGCTGTCCCGGCCAGCCACACCCGCCGCCGCTGTCACGGAACTGGCGGTAATGGTGCCGCCGAGACTAGCGCACTGATCCAAAAGCGACAACGCATCACGCATCCCGCCATCCGACAAATGCGCAATCAACTGGGCACCCGCCGGCTCAAGATCGATCTGCTCCTGCTCAGCGATTTCCAAAAGTCGCTGCGTGATATCCTCCGTTCGGATGCGGTGAAAGGTATATCGCTGACACCGTGAGACAATGGTGGCAGGCACCTTATGAATCTCCGTGGTTGCCAGAATAAACTTCACGTGGGCGGGCGGTTCCTCCATCACCTTCAGCAGTGCCCCCCAGGCACTCGGCGAAAGCATATGAATCTCATCGATGATATAGACCTTATAGCGGCAACGTTCGGGCAGATAAACCGTTCCCTCCCGTAAGTCCCGAATATCATCCACACTGTTGTTGGAGGCGGCATCGATCTCGATGATATCGCTTAATGCGCCGCGTTCAGCATCCTGACAGATGTCACACGCCAGACAGGGGTTGCCGGACGCCGTGCGGTGGGTACAGTTGATGGCTTTTGCAAAAATCCGAGCGCAGGTAGTCTTGCCCGTCCCCCGAGAACCGGTGAACAGATAAGCGTGTGCCGTCTTTTCTTCCCGAATCTGGTTGCGCAGGGCAGTCGTAATATGCGGCTGGGAAATCACGTCGTCAAACGACCGGGGCCGCCACTTTCGATATAATGCCTGATACACGCCATCGCACCTCCATCCTGCAAAGGCAACGCTACTCCAAATATAGCACAGTTCTCAGGCGGACACACCGCCGCCCTACCCGAAAATCCACATCAGGCAGCACACTGCCAAAAAATTCCGGAACATAGGTGTGCAGGTTGGCTGCGGCACACAAAACAATCCGCTTAATGCTGCTCGGTCCCCCGCCTGACATGGTTCACGGTGCTTTGTTGCACAGGACCCGCACACCTATATTCCGGAATCCGTTCCTGATACCCAATGCATCAGATATTGTTATTATAGCATACCCCACAGGAAAATGCAAGTGTTTTTCGAAAAAATTTTCCGCCCCGCGACACAAAGATGGTACGCCAGATATACAACTGGTTTTTCATTCGATCCATTCCGGGATGGCGCAAAATCTTTGTGTTATGCCGCCTTTCTGGCAGCTGTACAGGGGGAGGAAAAGCCGGTGTGCATCTGCTTCCGGCCTACTATTTCGTTCTTCTCTTCGTATTTTTGGGATCACCGTGCTTCCAGTGGAACATATGTCTGCGGCTCGGAGACCGACAGATACGCCGGGCGGATGATCTTCCGGCAGTTAATCAGTTCCTCGAGCCGATGCGCCGACCAGCCAGCGATCCGAGCAATGGCGAAAATTGGCGTAAACAAATCCATCGGCAGACCCAGCATCCGATATACAAAACCACTATAGAAGTCTACATTTGCGCACACGCCCTTATAGATCTTCCGATTGGCAGTAATGACTTCCTGGGCCAGGCGCTCCACCCTTGCATATAGGACATATTCCTCGTGACAACCCTTTTCCTGCGATAGCTTTTCCACGAAAGATTTCAAAATCACGGCACGGGGGTCGGACACGGAATAGACCGCATGACCCATGCCATAGATCAGACCCGCATGATCGAATTTCTCGCCTCGGAGCAGTCCCATGAGGTAATCCCGCAGCGCATCTTCATCTTCCCAATCCGGACAATTTCTCTTCAGATCCTCAAACATTTTGATGACCTTGATATTCGCGCCACCGTGCTTCGGCCCTTTGAGCGAGCCGAGTGCCGCTGCAATCGTTGAATAGGTGTCCGTACCAGAGGAGGAAACCACGTGTACCGTAAAAGCGGAATTGTTACCGCCGCCATGTTCGGCGTGCAGCACCAGACACAGATCCAACAGCTTTGCCTCCAAACGGGTATACTGCCCGTCCGGCCGCATCATATAGAGCATATTCTCTGCAATCGTCAGCTTTGGATCGGGCTTCTGGATGAACATACTCTTGTCGTTGCGGAAGTACATCGAGGCCTGATAGCCAAAAATCGCAAGTGTCGGAAACTGAGCAACCAATTGCAGACACTGGCGCATGACATTCGAAAGGCTCGTATCATCTGGCTTTGGGTCATAGGCATGGAGTGCCAGCACGCACTTTGCCATCGTATTCATAATATTGTCGCTGGGCATCTTCATAATTACGCCGCTGTTGAAACGGCTGGGCAACGCCCGATAGTCTACGAGCAAGTCCTGAAACTGCGCAAGCTGTTCCGGCTTTGGCAGGTGTCCCATCAGCAGCAGATAGACAATTTCTTCAAAGCCAAAACGGTCGTGGGAGATAAAACCCTGTACCAATTCTTCGATGGGAATGCCCCGATAGCACAGTGTACCCGGCGCTTGGACTTCCTTTCCATCCACGACCTTTACGCCAGATACGCGGCTGATGGTGGTCAATCCGGCGCGCACGCCCTTTCCGTCCAGGTCGCGCAGCCCCCGTTTTACCTCATGTTGCACATAGAGTTCTGGGGCGATTTCATAATACGGTGCTGCCTCGGCGGTCAGCTGGTCTACCACTTCCATATCATGCTTATACTGTTCGATCATCTTTTGAATTTTTGTGGAGTGCAGCAATGTTTCTTTTTTCATGGTCATCCATCCTTTCTGAGCGTCGGTTTCTGCGTGTCAGTTGCGCCGGTCACGCCAAGCGGCAACTATTTTCCCAATCATTCCCTCATCTCTCCGGGATGTACTCGCTCTTCCTCCCCTGCCGAGACGTAGTATGGCGATCCCCCTTTGTGTGGTTCTGCCATATGCATTATGCAGCATATATCCACTCTGCACAACGCCTATCATAATTTGTTCATTTGCATTGACATTTTTTATTATACCGGATTTTAGCCTTTTTGTCAAGTCGCACATTTCGAACGGAGTCAGTTCCCCGTTGAACAATTTGTACAAATGGAATTTTTATGCCTAATTTTGGTTGAAACAGGCGCGTTTATTTCACTATATGGACAAATCATGTAGTACCCCAAAACTTTTTATGCAAAATCATGCCGCAATCGCAGATCAATTTTTGTTGCATCTGACAAAATTTTGGGTGACACGTCCCCTGTACAATCTTTGTAGGGAATACGGTTACAAAATTTGTTGAATTCATCTATTGCAACATGGGCAAAAATCCGGTATAATAAAGAAGAGACGGCATTGTGAACGGCGCATTCTGTTGTCTCTGTGCGTACAGCACAGTGTACCCTGTGCTGTACCCTGCAACATTTGTGCGGCGGGCGTGTCGGAAGGATGGCATGAGAAATGGAAATGTGTGTCATGCCGAAGAGCTGGAAAAAGTTTCTTCCCCCGTGCCAGACGTATGGCAGGAGAAATTCAAAACTCGCCGTGACAATGAGGAGGATACAATGGCTGTAAAAAAGACAGGCAATCCACAGAGGGAAGCACTGAAACAAAAGTTTGTCGATATGCTCCAGTTGGAATGCAGTGTGTCGCCGGATGAGGCGTCCGACAAGCAGATCTATCAGGTGCTTTCCGCTATGATGGTGGAAAAACTCAAGCACAAGCGCCAGCGGTTTATGAACAAAACCCACTCGATCGGCGGAAAGAGTGTGTACTATCTGTCGATGGAATTTCTGATGGGACGTTCGCTGAAAACCACGCTGTATAATCTCGAACTGGCAGACGATATCCGTGCCATCCTGAAAGAATATCAGATTAACCTGGACAATATTTTTGAGTGCGAACCGGACGCTGGCCTCGGAAACGGCGGTCTCGGACGGCTGGCGGCCTGTTATCTGGACGCCATGGCTACCCAGGAGATCCCGGCAACAGGCCACTCGATTTGCTATGAATATGGCATTTTTAAGCAGCAGCTCGAGGACGGCTGGCAGACCGAAGAGCCGGACAACTGGCTCCCCGGCGGCAGCGTATGGCTTGACCCAAAGCCCGATGAGGCCGTGGAAGTCCACTTTGAAGGCCATGTTCAGGAGTACTGGCAGGATTCGTATCACTATATTTCTCATGTGAACTACAACACTGTTATTGCGATGCCGTACGATATGTATGTATCCGGCTATGGCAGTTCTGGCGTGTCGAAGCTGCGTCTCTGGAAGGCACAGGCACCGAGTTTTGATATGAAGCAGTTTAATGAAGGCAACTATGCCCAAGCCCTAAGCCGTAACTCGATGGCAAACGCCATCTCCAAGGTACTCTATCCGAACGATAATCACCTCGAAGGCAAGTCGCTGCGTCTGCGCCAGCAGTATTTTCTCTGCGCCGCTGCGGTGGGCGATATCGTCAACAACCATATGAATGTCTATGGCACACTCGAAAATCTGCATGAAAAGGTTGCTATCCACATCAATGACACCCATCCAACGCTCGCCATTCCGGAACTGATGCGGGTACTTTTGGATGACTGCGGTTATACCTGGGAAAAGGCATGGCACATTGTGACCAACACCTTTGCCTATACCAACCACACCGTTATGGCCGAGGCACTGGAAAAGTGGGATGTCAACCTCGTAAAGCAGATCGTTCCGAGAATCTTCCAGATTATTGTAGAAATCAACAACCGCTACTGCGCAGGCCTGATGGAGCGCAACGGCAACGACAGCGCTAAGACAACTCGGATGTCCATCATCAAGGACAACCAGATCCATATGGCAACGCTGTGCGTCATGGCTTCGCACAGCGTCAATGGTGTGTCAAAGCTGCACTCGGAGATCATCAAGGAGAGCGTGTTCCACGAGGAATATCTCGACACACCGCAGAAATTCAAGAATGTCACCAACGGCATCGCGTATCGCCGGTGGCTGTATCAGTCAAATCCAGGCCTCACCGCCCTGTTACGGGAAAAGATCGGCGACGGTTTCCTGCGGGATGGCAGCGAACTGGAAAAACTCCGGGCATTCGCTGACGATGCAGACGTACTGGAACAGCTGCGCAAAATCAAAAAGGAAAATAAAGAACGCTTTGCCCGCTACGTCAAGAAGCAGAGCGGCATCATCCTCAATACCGACAGCATCTTTGATGCACAGGTAAAGCGACTGCACGAATACAAGCGACAGCATCTGAATGTCATGAACATCCTCGCCCAGTACAATGCGCTGCTGGAAAATCCGGATATGCCGTTTACGCCCAAAACATATATCTTCGCCGCTAAGGCTGCACCGGGCTATTATCTCGCCAAGCAGATTATCAAGCTGATTTGGGCGCTGTCGGAGGAGATTCGTAAGAATCCGAGAATCTCTGAAAAACTCTCTGTATACTTCCTCGAAGATTACCGTGTGACGATGTCCGAACTGCTGATGCCGGCGTGCGATATTTCGGAGCAGATTTCGCTGGCAGGCACAGAGGCCTCTGGTACGGGCAATATGAAACTCATGCTCAATGGCGCTATCACGCTGGGTACACTGGATGGGGCTAACATCGAAATCGGTGATGCTGTGGGAGAAGATAATATTCTCATCTTTGGCATGAAAACCGAGGAGGTCAACGCCCTCAAAGCAAGAGGCTATCACCCGGGTGACTATTATGCCCACAACCCCACCATCAAGGCGTGTATCGACCGGATGTACATGGGCATCAACGGCTGCACCTTCGGCGAAGTCGCAGAATCCCTGTGCAAGGTGGATCCGTATATGGTGCTGGCGGACTTTGACAGCTACAGCCAGGTGCAGAAAAAGAGTTCTGCCCTCTATGAAGACACTGACCGCTGGACAAAGATGTCCCTCCAGAATATCGCAGGCGCCGGCATCTTCTCGGCAGACCGCGCCGTCAATGAATATGCCAAGGACATCTGGGGGATTCACTAATTCTCAGAACTTGTTCTTAAGCGCTTGTTCCCTTTCTTGACATGCATAGATTTTGGCGTGGATTTTTGCTGATTTCTAGGGCGTGCCCCCATAAAATAGATGTGCGTATACGTTTATGGGAACACACGCTAGGAGAAATTTAGCAGGTGCGTTTTCGCCCAGCAAAAACTTTTTACGATGAAAACGGCAAATTCCCCTCAAAAGATGCATATAAAAATAGGGAACAGGTTCTCAGAAAACCTTTGCGTGTGTTTCACACTATGTGGACATATCTGTCCACCCATTGTGCATTGCACGATGCATGAAGGCACACGCAATAAAACGGAGCAGCGAAAGCCAGTCACGGCTCCGTTTTATCAAGGCAACACCGCACAAAGATTGTGTGCTAGATGTGCTGTCGATTTTTTCGTCAGATGAAACAAAAAGCGGAGCCAATACTTTGTGTATTGGCGAGCATTTCTGTGAAATATGACGGGAAAAGCGCAGGGCAGATGGCACGCAAAGCCGTCAGGCGGTCTTTGTGCGGTGTTGCCTTTATTATGTGAAAGGAGCGTTTGTATATATGCTGTATTTCTACAACAGCTGGGATGAAAACTATAAGCATCCCTTTGGCGCACTGCGTCGCGGCCATGGCTGCCACTTTACCATTCGCCTGCCTAGGGAGACCCAACTCGACTATGCCCCTGTACTGGTCGTATTCCGTACCGGCTTCAAAGAGCGTTTCTTGCCTATGAACGTCAAGGCGCATGAGGACGGTTATGTCCTGTACACCACAACATTTTTCCCAAAATATGATGGCATACATTACTACTATTTCTCCTATACTAGCGGCGGTGTGCGTCACTATATCAAGCGGGGAGATGCCTGTCACGGCACTCTCGACCAGGGCGAGATGTTCCAGCTGACCGTCTTTAATGAGATGTATCACACCCCAGACTTCCTCAAAGGCGGCGTGATGTATCAGATCTTTCCCGACCGCTTTTGTAACAGCGGCATATACCATGACCATGTGCCTAATGACCGTGTCATGCGCCCATGGGGCGAACTACCCTACTATAAGCCGGATCAAAACGGACACGTGTGGAACAACGACTATTTCGGCGGCGACCTCGAGGGCATTCGCTCCAAACTGGACTATCTCCAGTCGCTAGGCGTCACCTGCATCTACCTCAACCCCATCTTTGAATCCCACGAGAATCACCGCTATAACACCGCCAACTATCGAAACGTGGATCCGCTTCTAGGTACGAACGAGGACTTCGCCGTGCTATGCGCCGATGCCAAAAAGCGGGGCATTTCTGTCGTGCTGGATGGTGTATTTTCCCACACCGGTGCTGACAGCATCTACTTCAATAAGTTTGGCCGCTATAAGACGCTCGGTGCCTACCAATCAGAGAAAAGCCCATACTATGCATGGTATCACTTCTGGGGCGACAAGGAATATGAATCTTGGTGGGGCATTGACACACTCCCCAATGTGAATGAGAACGACCCCGGCTATACCAAATACATCTGCGGCGAGGATGGTGTTCTGGCATACTGGCTGGAACAGGGGGCTGCTGGCTTCCGACTGGATGTCGCAGATGAACTGCCGGACGAGTTTTTGGACAATCTCCGGAAACGAGTGAAAGCATTTGACCCGGAAAAAATTGTCATCGGCGAAGTCTGGGAAGATGCATCCAACAAGGAGGCATATGGTGCAAAACGACGCTATCTCCTGGGGGACCAGCTCGACAGCGTGATGAACTATCCCTTCCGCGAGGCCATCATCGCCTATATGAAGGGCGAGGCAGCCACCACCTTCCGCGATCGAATCATGGTTATTTTGGAGAATTATCCAAAGTGTACAGTGGATGTGCTGATGAACTTTGTTTCAACCCATGATATCGAACGCGCCATCAACCGCCTCGGCGGCCAGCCATGCGATGACAAAAGTAAAGACTGGATGGCAAGTCACCCGCTTTCCCCAGAGGAATATGCACGCGGCAAGGCGCTGTTAAAAGGAGCTATGGTGCTACAATTCTTCCTCCCCGGCGTACCAAGCATTTATTATGGCGATGAAGTGGGACTCCAGGGCTGGAAAGATCCCTTTAACCGCTGCTGCTTCCCCTGGGGGCAGGAGGACACAGATCTTCTGGAATATACCAAGCAGCTTAGCCATATCCGACACCAATTTACCGCTGTCTTTGCGGAAGGCGCAATAGAATTTCTCGTGCTGGAGAAAAATGTCATTGGCTTCTCCCGTTTTGACCGCACATCCGGCAACAGCGTACTTGTACTGATGAACCGCAGCAGCGAAACGGCCATGGTTTCTCTGCGAGACAAGTGTTTCGAACACTATGCCCTCACCACTGTTGTCAGTGGTATCTGTGATGGGGATGCCATCATCCTTCCTGCGGGCAGCTATGCCATCATCAGTGCTGTGCGGGCGCATTCCGGCACGTTCTAAGTGCCGTGATCTATGTACCAAGTACGCACAGCATAAAACGTCAAAATATTGCAAAGAATTTCGCCTATATATTTTTATTTACAATGTTATATGTCTTTTTTTTATGGAAATTAACCGAAAAAACTTTCTCTTTTTCGAAACTTGTAAAACCGCCTTTACAAATCCACGAAAATATGCTATACTAATCAAGTCGCATCGAGGTGTGGCTCAGTTTGGTAGAGCACTACGTTCGGGACGTAGGGGCCGCAGGTTCAAATCCTGTCACCTCGACCAGTGAAATAGCACGCAGTTTCGGTACTTTTCCGGGATTGCGTGCTTTTGTTATGTACAGCAAAAAAACAGCACGCAGGGCACTATTAGGGCACGAAGCCATCAAAAAGGCTATACAAAAGACAATAGACTACAGCAAGAAAACCGCCACTGGAATATATCCGGTGACGGTCTTTTTTATGCCTGTTTGATGAACTGGCTTGTTTTCTTTTTACAAGAAAGCATATCTTGCAACACACAAGCTGCTTCTTCGTCTGCTTCTGCCAGACAGTGCCAGGTATTTATTTGTGATTTCAATATCTCCATGCCCAAGCCGCCCCTGTACCAGTCCATATGTAGAAGCCTAGAAAACATAGACTCATATACTCAACTATGATTTGTTGAGTATATTGAGTATGCCTGAGTATATCAGAATTATATGATATACTCACCGAAAAACGCCGAAATTGCGTGATAAAATGCAAGTTGAGTATATTGAGCATATATTTCTTATACGATGAAGGCGGCATATATGACAAAAACAGAATTTTTGCAGACCATGACGCCTACAGAAGGAAAACCCACTGCAATACATTTTTCAATTCGTATTAGAACTTAACACAGGATAACTTCAAATTACGATATAGTTATTCCACAAAAGCTGCTTTCAAAGCATATGTTTGTATGGGGTGTTCCGGGCTCTGGTAAAACAAACACTATGAAATGGCTTATGGAATTAGAATCGCTTGGTGAAGATCCAGCGAATTTTGTAGCCGAAAAAACACCCTCTTTCCGAAACAGTATAACATCTGTTCTGAAAAGAGGGGGTTTCCTACATTCTATAAGAGGAAATTGATAAAGAAAAGTGCTTGTTTATGCTTCGCTGGGCAGCGTTGAAATTAGATGTACCAGGAATTTCAATAGTATCGCTGCATCATTGGTACTCAGGACATCATCTCTGTCACAGTCTGCGTTCTTTACAGCGTTGTCTCCCAGTTTTACTGCGCCGGCAATTGCCTTGTTCAGCAGTACGGCATCTGTGATGGTCACTCTGCCGTCCAGGTTGACGTCACCATACAAAACCTGAGCCGGATCAACACTGGAAGAAGTGGTGGATTCCTTCTCTGTTGCAGTGGTGCTCGCTGTTGTGGTGATCTCCGTATCAGAAACAGTAGTCTCGCTGGAAGTTTCTGTGGTCATTTCGAAAGAAGATATTGTCGTATCTGTAGCAGCAAAAGTCTCAGTGGAAGACGATCCCAAAGAAGACTCTGTGGTGGTTTCCATAGTGATTGTAGTAGTTTCAGTGGATTCTGTTGTCACAATCGGTGTACTGTCGCTGTATAGTCCGATATCGTCGAAATACCAAACGCCTGTACCCGGATTGCCGTTCTGTCCCGTGTAAATGGAGAATTCCGTCACGCCGTTCAGTGTCGGTTCACTTGCGGCAGTGCCCCATTGCTGTACATGAAAGTCCGAGAAGGGAATCTTCACTTCTGTCCAGCCTTCTTCGGCGGTAACTTTCTGAATGCTTTCCCAATACGCGCCTGCACCGTCTACAAACTGAAAGGT
>CASDUD010000068.1 GCA_949283725.1 uncultured Ruminococcus sp. | reverse complement strand
TTGTCAGCTGGTTTTCACGCACCACTGTGTTGGTAATCTCCATAATTTTTTCACTGGTCTGTGGATCAAGTGCGGCGGTGTGTTCGTCCAGTAGAAGCAGCTTTGGAAGATTTAGTGTACACATCAGCAGCGTGACCACCTGCCGCTGACCACCCGATAACAAGCCCACCTTTGTTTTCATCCGATCTTCCAATCCCATTTTCATAGATGCCAGCCGTTCCCGAAACATTTCTGCATCTTTTGCTTGGATAGCAGGCGCAAAGGGATTTCTCTTTTTTCGAGAATATGCCAATGCCAGGTTCTCTTCAATGGTCAGATTGGGAGCCGTTCCTTTCATCGGATCCTGAAACACTCTGCCGATACTCTTTGCACGGCGATAGTCCGGCTGATAGGTAATATCCTTGCCATCCAGAATCACAGCCCCCATATCCAACATAAAGCTTCCACATATGGCGTTGAACAACGTGGATTTGCCCGCCCCATTGGAGCCGACAATTGTCACAAATTCTCCACGCTTCAATTCCAGCGACAACTGCCGCAAAGCTGTATGTTCCTGTGGCGTGCCTTTATAAAAGGTTTTTGTCGCAGATTCGATCTTTAACATTTACACGCCTCCTCGCTTGATTTTTTGTAAAGAAATCGCTTGCTTAATTGCTGGAACAGACAATGCTGCCGCTACAATTACTGCCGAAATCAATTTCAGCATATAGGCAGAAAGCGGTGTGTAGGTCGTCGCCAGTGCGATGATAATGCGGTAAATAACCGAACCGGCCACCGCTGACAAAATGCCGATGGTAACACCGTGTTTGCCGATGATGACTTCTCCGATAATCACAGATGCCAATCCTACGACTAAAATGCCAACGCCCGAATTGATATCCGCAAACGATTGGTACTGAGCGATCACGCCGCCACAAAAGGCAATAAATGCATTGGAAAAAGCAAGTGCCAGTACTTTTACTCGGTCTACATTAATGGAAGAGGCACGTACCATCGTCTCATTGTCTCCAGCCGCCCGAACACAGAGCCCGATATGTGTGCGAAAAAACAGAATAGCTATGACGCATCCCGCCGCTGTCACCAGAACCGAAAGCAATAGTTTCACTATGTTTCGATCCACAGCGGGCATCCATGCAGAGACCTGTGTGAAGATAGTATCCACACCGATCAGCGTTACATTGGCACGCTCACCCATTACAAACATATTGACAGAATACAAACCACTCATGGTCAGTATACCCGCCAATACTGGATGAATTTTACACTTTGTTTGCAAAAGTCCAGTGATCACGCCGGCCAGCCCGCCCACCAAGATAGACAATAGAATGGCAAGCCAACTGTGTCCCGCTGTTGCCACAACAGAAGAGACAGCAAGTCCAAATGTAAAGGAACCCTCTGCGGTCAAATCGGGCACATTCAGCACCCGAAAGGAAATATAAATGCCAATTGCCAGCAGCCCATAGATGAGACCCAATTGTGCTGTTCCGAATATGATACTCATAGATATGGAACCCCGCTTTTTTAAGAATTGGAATCATTGACGATTTCTGCGTCAATATCATCTGGAATCGTAATGCCCAACGCTTCTGCGGCATCTGCATTGATAGATACATCATCCGCAGGTACAACCTCCGCTGGGATCTCCTCAATAGGCGTACCCTCCAGGTATTCGATACACTTATCAGCTGTAATGGCACCAATTTTCGTATCACTGATAGCCTTTGTGGCAAAAGCACCACTCTGCACCATAACAGCACTGGAGCCGTAGACAGGAATATGATTCTCTCTTGCCACCTGTGATACGAGTGGCATTGCCGACTGGATGATAGAATCATTCGGGACAAAAATAGCATCTACTTCGAGTGCCAGCGCTTCTGCGGCTGTCTGTACTTCTGAAGCAGAAGTTACGGTCTGTTCCACATAGGCAATTCCGTTTTCTTCCAAATAGGCTATAGCATTCTCTGCCGTTGTAACTGCATTGACTTCTCCGGTATTATACAGAATCCCATAAGTAGCTATACCCGGTGTCAGTTCTTCTGCAAAAGTAAAAATATCCTCGATTGGAATATAATTGGAAGTACCAGTGGCATTCTTATCTGGTGCTGCATCCATATCAGAAATTAACCCGGCACCGACTGGATCACCGACAGAGATAAAGAAATTTGGAATACCAGAGTCGGCCCCTACGACTGCCTGAGAAGCAGGTGTCCCTACAGTGGCAATGGCATCTGGTGCAGCATTAATTGCCTCTTGCACAATGGTATTCAAGTTGGTTGCATCCCCTTGGGCACATTTATAGGTGATTTCTAGTTCATCTTCCGAATACCCTTTATCCCGCAGTTGCTGGATAAAACCATCCTTCATATCAACAAATGCGCCGTTCTCCACCATCATGATGACATAGACTTCTTTTTTACCGCTGTCTGTACTGCCACACGCTGTGGCAGAAAAGCCTATCACAGACAAAAGCGCTAGTGCCGCCAGACGCTGTATCATTTTTTTCCTCTTCATGTTTCTATACTCCTTTTTATAAATTCCTCATCCAGTCTTATCCAATTTTTTTGATTATCTCCCAAAGCTTTTCCGGTTCCACATTATAGGGATAATGTCGAACATCTGACATCTCCGCAATCTTTGGCACAAGCGCCTGCATCTGCTCCGATGATATTCCCAAATCAGACAAGCAAACCGGCAGGTGCACTTGGGCATTAAATGATCGCACACGTGTGTACTCTGCTATCTGCCCATCATACAGCAGACAAATCAGCACACCGAACGCCACCACTTCTCCGTGCAGATGATTTTCCTCAATGCCGAGGGCAGTCAGCGCGTAAAATACAGCATGTGCCAATCCGCTGTTATAGTCCGGTGTATGATCTCGTGTCAACATGATGGACACCAGCCCAGTAGATACCGTAATTGCCAGCACCACTTCCTTGAAAGCCTCAGAAGTCCGATGCATTTTGTTATCCTCATATGCCTTTGCCCCGTGCTGAAAAATTGGCTCTGTACACATGGTTGCCATTGCCAGCCCCAAGGATTTGAAGTGCTCCGGTTGTTCTCCACGAGCAGAGATTGTTGCTTCATAATACTTGGCATAGGTATCCCCCAGCCCTGCCCATAAATACTTTTCCGGTGCTGCACATAGAATCGCCGTATCAATAAAAGCGTGTACAGGCGCATAATCAAAAAAGTATGGTTCTAGAAATGTCCCATCCGGCTGGTACATGATTGAAACACAGGTGCAGCACGCACAATTCGAAGCAATTGTCGGGAACGTAAACACTGGCTTGTGCACCCGATCTGCCAAGCATTTGCAGGTATCCAGTGCCTTTCCGCCACCCACTGCAAAAATCATATCTGCCTGCTGGACACTGGGATGCGCTTGCAGGTTGGCTACATTTTCATAACTGCACTCGCCGCCGTACCAGATCCGATCGAGCAATTCAATCGTGCCACAGTGCGCTGCAATTTTTTCTGCTGCCTTTTCCATAGCCGTCTTGCCGCCAATCATGACCGCTGTCTTGCCTCGGCAAAGACAAAAAGCCTCTATAGAGTCATACGCTGCTTCTCCAATCGTATAATCAGGGAGCGTCATACTATAGTTGTTCATTTGCCCACCTTCTTCTAAAATAATTCCATATACATATAATATTACTGCTGTATGACGGATTTTCCGTCCGCCACACAAACGGCAAAATCAGTCGCCCCACATGATCATGCCCAATCATCACGATGCATGGGAATTTTATCTGCGCCCAGCCGTTCCAAATTTTCAACAATATTGCGGCTGTCAGCTTTCCCAATCATGTTTTCTCGTGCCTTCTTAAACTTTACCACATCAATATGGCGGCTCGGTCCGCCTACGCAGCCGCCTTCGCACGCCATACCTTCGATAAAGTCACCTGTAAATCGACCCATCTTCATCATTAACAGCGCACGCTTACAAGCATCTGCGCCATTGCAGTGTTCCACCTGTACATCCTCCTGGAACCCTTGCTCCTTCATGCTCTCCAGCACCGCCGATGCTACGCCGCCGCTGTTTCCGAACCACTTTCCAAATGTACTCGCCTCCTGGCGTACTTCTTCCGCTTCTTTGATGGTGACACCTTTCGCACGGATGATAGCACGGATTTCTCCAAACGTCAGCGCATAGTCGGCATTGCCTGGGATCTTCTGATCCAGTACCTCGCTTTTCTTGGCGATGCACGGTCCAATAAATACTGTTACCGCTTCTGGTTCTCTTGACTTGATCCAACGAGAAACACCACACATCGGTGAAACAGTGGTGGAAATATATTTCTCCAAATCTGGATAGTGCAGCCGAATCAAATTCACAAAGCCAGGACAACAGGAGGTCGTTTTCTTTTCTCCTTTCTGATATGCCTCAGCCCACTCCGCTGCTTCAGAATACGAGGTCATATCGCCGCCTAAACCAACCTCAAACAAATCGGCAAAGCCAACTTCTTTCAATGCGTTCCGCCAACTCTCAAAGGTAATGCCCTCACCAAACTGTCCCTCTGCCGACGGTGCAATCATGGCATAAACCGGTCTATCTGACATAATAGCCTTACATACATCTACAATGAAAGACTTGGAACTAATGGCACCAAATGGACAGCTATGGATACAGATACCACATTGGATGCACTTCTTTTCATCAATGGTACAGATGAAATTTTCATCCATTGTAATTGCCCCAACCGGACAGCTCCGCCGGCAGGGACGAATTAAATCAGCAATGGCATTATAGGGACAAGCCGCCGCACACTTTCCGCATTCTTTACATTTCTGGGGATCAATATGCGCTCTTGTTCTGCCAATGTCGATGGCGCCAAAATTACAAGACTGCTGACACGCCTTACCCATACACTTCTGACAATTGTCCGTCACAACATAGCGAGAAATCGGACAGTCCTCGCACGCTGCCTGTACCACCTGTACAACCAAATCGTTCCGAGCGCCCTGTGGTGTTTTTCCTTCCGCCAGGCGTATCCGCTGGCGCACGATTTCTCGCTCTTTATAGACACAACAGCGATACTTGGCTTTTGGCCCCGGCATCAACCGATAAGGCAGTTCGTCCCTTTCTTCCTCAAATTTTCCGGCGAAAACCAATTTCGCCACTTCACAAAGAATCTCATGTTTGATTTGAATTATTGTCCCGTCATTCGTTACCATACAAACCTCCAGTCGCATCCTTTCTATATCATTTACTTTCCGCAAGCGCAAAGCAAATTTTTCCTTCTCACCACATCTGTCCACCTTATTATAACACGATTTTCACAACTTGTAAAGTCCACATACAAAATTCACTGCACTCACCGAAACAAGTACGCATAAAAAGAAGAAACCTGTCTCAGCAGCGGGCACCCACTGCCATGACAGGTTCTAGCATATTGCCATAAATGCATTAGCACGTCTTTTCGAAAAAGCTTCCGTCTATTGCGTAAAAATGTCTTCCTTACAAAGTAACACATCTGTATAGCTATTTTATGAGGAAACGATTTTATAAAAGTGGTACAATCTGATTAATAATCGGGCGCATATGGAAATCCGTCAAGCCAAAATCCAGTTCCCGATAATTCCATGCGGCCCTGCCGATCTGATGCTTCTCAAAAGTAGCAGAGACACACGTAAACCACTCTAAAGTACTCTTGCAATCCGCCTGGTTAATGACGCCATATTCACAGCAGTATAGCGGCACCTGGCTCTCCTGGGCAATCTCCACGATTTTTTCTATATTAGCTTCCAGCAAATTAACAATTGTATCGTCCGGCTTGCAGTACAAAAATGGTGTCAAAAACATCTTATTAAATGCCGCTGAAGAACGGCGATATTGTTCCATCGTTTCCGGAAATCCGATATGGAAATCTGAACGCATTCTATGAATCCACCGTGCCCTCTGGTGCGTAAAAACGAACGGCTCATAAAACCGGAAACTAAACACAATCGGTACGGACGAAGGAAGAGAAATCTTCGGTGTGCGACAGATACCATGGCGATAGATGCCGCCGAGCAAAATAGGAATTTCTGGCGTAATATCTGATATAGTGTGGATGGCCTGCAAAAGGAACATATCCCACGCCTGTTCCATATCCGCTTCCGGCATTTCATCCAGCAACTCAAACGCCAGTATATCCCTATATTGCGAAAAACGTTGCGCGATTTCTTTCCACAGAGAAATATAGCGTGCCTGAAACGCCAGATTTTGAATAAACTCCGACTTTTCCGCCTGAAAAATGCCCGTATAGCCGGGCACTTGATGCAATTCTAAAATACAGTGCAAATGATATTTTCTGCACCACTGGAGACATTGCTCCACCCAGTGAAATCCATTTTCGATCAAAATGCCGCCCTCCGATTCCAGCAAAAGATAATCTATCGGAACACGTACATGATCCAGTCCCCAGGCTTTGATGGTAACAAAATCTTTTTCTCTAACAAATTCCCGATAATGCTTTTCGCTGTTTTCTCCCTGTGAAAACCATCCACCTAAATTTATCCCGTGCTGAAAACCATTCAAAATCTGCATAATATTGCCCCCTACAAATATTATTCCATCCAATTGTATCTCAGTTATTTTGCTATGATTTTATCTTAATGCTCATTTTATTTTAAAGTATTCAGCTAAAAAATGATATCATAAAACTTGCATTTATATCAGAAATATGATATAATATCTAATAAACATAGGTTTTATTTTTGATTTTGAGATTTCCATGGAGGAGCCAAACAATGGAACTGGAGTTAGAATGGCAAAAGCAAGAGCAAGAAGGAAGGGAATATCCTGCCTTGCACGATCCACCAGAAATGGAGTATGTTTTTTATACACAGGTACAGGCAGGAGAACTTTTAAAAGTAGAGGCCAATTTACAATCCAAAAATTTTTATCGGATTGCTTCACAAACAAAACTATCAGATAATCTGCTGCAAAATATCCGCTACCATTGTATCATTACACTTGCCATGATCACACGGTACTGCATAGAAGGTGGAATGCCCAGCGAAATGGCATATCGAAAAAGCGATTTTTACATTCAAAAAACAGATATTGCCAAGTCTGCGGAAGAGGTGGAAATCATTCATGACATTGCATGCCGGGATTATGCAAAGCATATGCATCAACTACGTAATCATACGGTTTGTTCTAAACCGGTCACCACATGCCTAAATTATATCTACACACATCTACATGAAAAAATCACGGTCAAGGAGCTGGCCAAAACAGTACATCTACACCCCAGCCATCTTTCCCGCCTATTTCATCAACAGGTAGGATGCACCATTCATCAATATATTACCAAACAAAAGGTAATGGCCGCAAAGCAAATGCTGTTGTTCTCAGAAAATAGCTATGCAGAGATTGCCAATATTCTGTCATTTTCTTCGCAAAGCCACTTCATCCACGCTTTTTCTGACCAGGTAGGCATGACGCCCAGGCAATTCCGGGAAGTAAAAACACGATCTGACTTCATTTCTCACACGCATTCTGAACCACCACAAAAATAAAATGATTCTATAAAAAGCCA
>CASDUD010000067.1 GCA_949283725.1 uncultured Ruminococcus sp. | reverse complement strand
ATATCCACATTTTCTCTTGCTATGCCAGCATCTTCCCATGCCAGCTGTTGCGCCGTATCCTTGCCCACTAGAGAGGCTCGAATGATGAGTACTGTTATTACTGCCGCCAGGATGAGTACCAGTAGGACAATGACCAGCGTTGAAAGTATGGCACGTTTTGGTGTACGAAAAAGTGATTTCATAGAAAAGACTCCTTTCCTGTGCATTCAGATGAAGGGGTGGCTTTATGAAAAAATTCCGGATAGTCTCTTATGCTTCACGTGCTGCAATACGGGCAGTGATAAAGTGATGCACCTGATTCGGGGGAATATCCAGAACAATACCAAATTCCTGATACAGACGGGTTTCTGCGGCGTGCATAGCAGCTTCGTCTGCGGCAGCCAGTTTTCGTCCGGCACTGCGCTTTTTTTCTTCCTGCTGGTGCAGACTCCGCATCATTTGAAGGATCTGCCGATAGTCATCGTTGTGCAGAATCGTGTGAAAAATTTCCCGCCGCTGGCGGCTATTATCACACCACTCTGCCTCTTCCTCTTTTATGGCAGCCATCTCATCGATGAGGGCATAAATCTGCTGCTTGGTGAGAAGCGGGCGCAGAAGCGTTTCAGCGTGGGATACAGGAACATAGTATGTAGAACGGGAATCATCCAGTGGGCTAAGTTTATAATACATCTCTTCCTGTATGTCGTCAAATGTTTTGGTTTCCATCGAAATGACCTTGCAGATTCCATTGCTGCTATATGAAACGTATTCGTCCGGCTGAAATTTTGGCTGTAATTCCTTTGCATCAAACATTGTATTTTGCGCCATGGGCGTCCTCCATTTCTCAGCATATGTTTATTTTCATATTCATACTTTCCTTATTAATTATAACATATTTTCTGCAAAAAAACCAGAGAAATATTTCACAAATACAATAGGCGAAAAATTGTGCAATTTGATGGTTTGATTTGGCTATATTGCACAAAATTAAGAGTTTGATTTTCAGAACAAATCAGTTTGTTTAGTTTTGAAAAACTAAACTGCTATAATTAGAACACGTACTTCCATAAGCCACATAAGCGTATCAAAATAGCGGTGGCTGTATGGGAACACATTCAAACATCATCGAAAGAAGGGGAACGCATGGAATGGACTTATGAATGGCAGGCGGCACCAGCGACTGAAGAGTGGACGCCCAACGAAAAGCTTTGTGTACAAATTCAACAGGGAGATGCGACTGCCAAATTACAGTTGCTTCAGCAGAACGAGGGGATGATCCACACGATCGCCTGGCGGGAACGTCGCCGCTATGCGTATTTATCATTGGAACTAGAGGATCTTTGGTCGGCGGGACGTATGGGACTTTTGCGGGCGGCGAACCTGTACCAACCGGACAGTGGCAATCAGTTTGTTACCTATGCTTGGATTCATGTGCGCCAGGCAGTTCAGCGGGAGATCATCGGCGGCGGTACGCTGGTTCGGATTCCGGTGCATTTGCATGATCGGATGCATAAGCTGTCGGTTTATCGGGTGCCCTATACGGCAGTGAATTATCGGACACTTGCCGAACGGGTGACTTCTGAAGAACAGGAGGGACACGGGTTGACCGAAAAAGAGATACAGGAGTATACGTGTTTAGTGGAGCCGTTCGCCATGATTCAGAGTTTGAACGATCCATTGACACTGAACGGCGAGACAGAGCGTCAGGATATGGTGGCACAACCAGATGCAGCAACGCCGGAGGATATGGCGGTGCAATCGATTCTGCTGGAACAGTGTCTCTGTCGGCTTTCTTCGCGAGAGAAACAGGTGATCGTGCTTCGGTACGGTTTGGCGGGGGAAAACGCTTATACACTGCTGGAGGTCGGCAAAAAGTTGGGCATTACGAAGGAACGTGTGCGTCAGCTGGAAAAGCGGGCACTGGAAAAAATGCGGCGCTGGCTCGAGGAAACACCGGAGACAGCATAAAAGAATCAGCGATCCGAATCTGCGGGATACTTCTTCCGAAAAAAAGCGGGACGGGACAGGCTTTGACAAAAAAACACAGAGAAATGATGTACAATATTTCTTGTGAACAAGTGATATCTTGGTATGCACGGCGTGTATTTGTACAACGAAAACAGCAAAATGCGCCGAAAAAGATACACATGAAAAGATGTCAAAAAGATGTGGAAGAAGGAGGAAGCAATGGTGTCAGTGGAAATACAAATAGTAGAAAATACCCTGATTGCCGTACTACAGGGGGAGATTGACCACCACGGCGCAAAGCCCATGCGGGCAGAGATTGATGATTGGATTCAGGCACAGCAGCCAGCGACGTTGGTGCTGGATTTTGCGGCGGTGACGTTTATGGATAGTTCTGGCATTGGATTGATCATGGGGCGGCATAAGTTGATGCAGGAGATTGGCGGAAAGGTGATTGTCCGCAATCCGCCAGCACACATCAAACGTGTGATGAAGATTGCTGGTATGGAACGGCTGGTGCAGATTCAGATGGCAGCGGTAGAAAGGCGGGAAGAAAAGTGAAAACCATCAATACGGTAAAAATCGTGTTTCCGGGAATTTCGGAAAATGAGCGCACTGCACGGGCAGTGGTTTCAGCGTTTTTGGTACAGCTTGACCCCACGGTGGAAGAACTGGCAGATATTCGCACAGCCGTGTCCGAAGCGGTGACAAATGCCATTGTTCACGGCTATCGCCAAAAAGCTGGTGATGTGGAAATGCATCTAAAGCTGCTGGAGAATCGGGAGATTTATTTGCGTGTGAAAGATCGTGGCTGCGGAATTCCTGATATACAACAGGCAATGGAGCCGTTGTATACCACACTGCCAGAGGAGGATCGTGCAGGGCTTGGCTTTGCGGTCATGGAGAGCCTGATGGATTCGCTGAAGGTCAAAAGCGAGGTGGACAAAGGGACAACTGTGGTCATGCGCAAAAAGTTGAGGCAGCCAGTATGTCAGGAAGCATAGCCGTTCCCCGTGCGGAGGAGCATCTGGGTTTGGTGCATCTGTGTGCCAATCGATTCCGCAGTCGGGGCATTGCGTATGAGGAACTATATTCTGCGGGATGCATAGGGCTGCTGAAGGCGGTAAAGGGTTTTGATACCGAACGGGGCATTCAATTCTCTACATATGCTGTGCCAGTGATTCTGGGAGAAATTAAACGACTCTTTCGGGATGGCGGTATCGTACATGTGAGCCGGGGCTTGCAGGAACGTGCTGCCATACTGCGACAGATACAAGAGCAGTATGAACAGACATATGGAGAGCCGCCGACACTGTCCGAACTCAGCCGTCAAACGGGACTTTCCATGGAATCGTGTGCGCAGGCACTTTGTGCAGTACAGACGCCGATGTCACTGACTCGGGAAGGAGACGAAGAAGAGGGCGGACAGTATGAAATCCCAGTCGAAGCGCATGACCAACCCATCAACGACCGTCTGGCATTACGGACGTTGATGCAGCAGCTAGCCGAAAAGGATCGGATGCTGCTAGAACTGCGGTATTTTCGGGAATATACACAATCGCGCACAGCAAAAGTGTTGGGTATGACGCAAGTGCAGGT
>CASDUD010000066.1 GCA_949283725.1 uncultured Ruminococcus sp. | reverse complement strand
TGATCTCCTCCTTCCGCTTACTTTTTACCATTATTGGATGTCTTAGAACCAGCGTGTCCTTTGAATGTTCTGGTCGGTGCAAATTCACCCAGCTTGTGTCCTACAATATCCTCTGTCACATAAACCGGCACATGCTTTCTGCCGTCATGCACTGCGATGGTGTGACCTACAAAATCCGGGAAAATGGTAGAAGAACGGCTCCATGTTTTCAGAACCTTCTTTTCACCGGCCTCGTTCATGGCCTGCACACGCTTGAGGAGGACTTCCTGGACGTAAGGTCCCTTTTTAATACTTCTGCTCATGCGATTGTTCCTCCTTTCCCTTATCTGCCGTTACGACGCTTTACGATATACTTATCAGATGCCTTGTGCTTCTTCCGTGTCTTATAGCCCAAAGCCGGCTTGCCCCACGGTGTCACAGGACCCGGACGACCGATCGGCGACTTACCTTCACCACCGCCGTGCGGGTGGTCATTCGGGTTCATAACAGAACCTCTGACGGTCGGTCTCCAACCCTTATTACGCATACGGCCTGCTTTGCCGTAGTGTACATTCTCATGGTCGATATTTGAAACCTGACCGATGGAAGCGCGGCATTCGATTGGCACGCGGCGCATTTCGCCAGAGGGCAGACGAATCAGTGCATAAGCACCTTCCTTGCCCATCAGCTGTGCCATATTGCCAGCACTTCTTACCAGCTGTGCGCCCTTGCCCGGATACAGTTCGATGGCGTGGATGAAAGTACCAACTGGGATATCAATCATCTTCAGGGCATTGCCCGGCTTGATGTCGGCGTCAGAACCCGAGCGAACGGTATCGCCCACCTTCAAGCCTTCTGCTGCCAGGATGTAACGCTTTTCGCCATCTTCGTACTGTACCAGTGCGATGAATGCGCTCCGGTTCGGATCATATTCCAATGTCAGAACGGTGGCATTCATACCGTCCTTGCTGCGCTTAAAGTCGATGACACGATATTTTCTGCGGTTCCCGCCGCCTCTATGGCGCACGGTAATTCTGCCGTAGCTATTGCGACCCGAGTTCTTCTTCAGCGGCTCGAGCAGGCTCTTTTCCGGCTTTACCTTCGACAGACCCGAATAATCCGTTACGGTCATATTCCGGCGGGACGGGGTCGTCGGCTTATAGCTCTTAATAGCCATATATTTCAACTCCTCATATAAATGCTCATTTTGCGGGAGCATTACTCCCATACGAAAAGTCAGAAGTGTAAGCAGTAATCGATTAGAACAGTTCTAATCTCTTACTTCTACGCATCTAACTTCTATTAGAACATGCCATCGAAGAACTCGATGGTGCCCTTGCGCTTCTTTCCGTCCTTATCCGGTGTCGGCTCCGGATTTACGGTGATGATCGCCTTCTTATAGTCCGGACGCTTGCCCATTGTGCGGCCCATGCGCTTTACCTTACCGGTGCAGTTTACGGTATTAACCTTCACAACCTGTACCTGGAACAGTGCCTCTGCCGCCTGTGCGATCTCAATCTTATTGGCGTCCTTTGCCACCTTAAAAGTGTACTTGTTCTTTGCCATATCATCCACACTGCGCTCTGTGATGATCGGGGTCAAGATGATATCCTGGGGTGCTTTCACTTTGCACACACCTCCTCGATTTTTGCGACCGCATCCTTCGATACGATAAATGTATCGCAGTTGAGGATGTCGTATACGTTCAGGGTGTTTACGGCAGCCGTTTTCACACCCGGGATGTTTGCGGCACTCTTCACAACCTTCTGATCTGTCTCTGCTGTTACCAGCAGCGCCTTACCCTTTGCATTCAGTGCCTTGAGCATAGCGGCGATGGTCTTGGTCTTGAAGCTTTCTACCTGCAGGCTGTCGAGCACGATCATTTCCTGATCGAGTACCTTTGTAGAGAGCGCAGACTTCATAGCCAGTCTGCGAGTCTTCTTTGTCAGTGTGTAGCGATAGTCACGCGGCTTCGGGCCGAGTGCTACGCCGCCGTGTGTCCACTGGGGCGCACGGATAGAACCCTGTCTTGCATGACCTGTACCCTTCTGTCTCCACGGCTTTCTGCCGCCGCCCGCTACTTCTGTACGGGTTAGTGTGGACTGGGTACCCTGGCGCTGATTCGCCAGATAGTTCACAACCATTGCGTGCATTACTGCCTCATTCGGAGTCACTGCGAAAACCGCATCGGAAAGTTCCAGATCAGACACCTGCTGGCCTGCCATGTTCATTACTGCAATCTTTGCCATTGATGTTTCCTCCTTCCTTATGCTTTCACGCTGTCCGTAATGACAACAATTCCGCCCTTCGCACCAGGGATTGCGCCCTTGATTGCGATGAGATTATTTTCACTGTCGATCTTCACGATCTCCAGATTCTGTACAGTTACCTTTTCAGCACCCATATGACCGGCCATGCCCTTGCCCTTATAAATACGGGACGGAGAAGAGCAGGCACCCATAGAACCTGCCTGGCGGTGAACCGGGCCTGTACCATGTGTTTCCTTCAGTCTGTGCTGATTGTGGCGCTTGATGGCACCGGCAAAGCCCTTACCCTTGCTGGTACCGCTGACATCGATGCTGTCCCCTACAGCAAAGGTATCTGCCTTAATGACATCCCCTACGCTCAGAGCCGAGCAATCTGCCAGCCGGAATTCTTTCAATGTTTTCTTCGCTGCCACGTCTGCCTTTTTGAAATGACCCTGCATCGGCTTGGTCACGTGCTTGCTTGTCACATCGCCAAAGCCCAGCTGCACTGCCTCATAGCCATCGTTTTCCACAGTTTTCTTCTGGATGACTACGCAGGGGCCAGCTTCTACTACGGTTACCGGAATGACTTTTCCGGCTTCGTCGAAGATCTGTGTCATACCGATCTTCTTACCGATGATTGCCTTTTGCATATTTGGTTCCTCCTATTGGTTATTGGTTGACGAATCTGTCCGTCAACATGACCGACAGCCTTTCCCCGCTGTCTGCGGCGGCAAAACCGCTTTTTGGGGTTCTAAGAATCCCTTGATTCTTACTTCAGTTCCATGACGATGTCTACCCCAGCCGGAATCTCCAGCTTCTGCAGTGTCTCTGTCGTCTTCTGAGTTGGACGTACCACATCGATCAGACGCTTGTGAGTACGACGCTCGAACTGTTCACGGCTATCCTTGTACTTGTGTGTCGCACGCAGGATGGTGATGATTTCCTTATCGGTCGGGAGCGGGATCGGTCCAGAGACCTGAGAACCGCTTCTCTTCGCTGCCTCTACGATCTTTGCCGCAGCCGCATCCACCGTTGCGTGTTCATAGCCCTTGATCTTGATACGGATTCTCTCGTTGACTGCCATTATTTTCGCCTCCTTTTTGCGTTCGGCGTGGGAGTTGCCTCCACCGGATAATCCACGGTGCCGGGTGTTTCTAACCCATACCCGTAAAAAAAGCCCGCAACCTTTCATGTTCGGTCTCGAGCCAGTTTTTTAGACAGCAGTACACGACCAGACATAGCTTTTGCTATGCCCTCACTTCATGCACCGACTGTGCCGCTATCCTGATTCGCCCGGTTTGTAAATCGGACATACTCCATGAAAATTCCCTGACAAACCGCCAGCAACCTTTCACTTCAACGCATATCTATTGCAATCACGCTCGTACATTATAACACACCCACCAAAGAAATACAAGTGTTTCGGGCAATTTTCTTCCAAAAATTATGTAAACTTTTTGTGAATCAGGGGCCAGCGCCATCTTTGCATCTGCCGGATCCACCTCTTGCAATTTCCCTGAAAATATGCTATACTATTATATTATTTACGCATATCGGCTCGACCGGGCGATGTTCCGGGCGGCGGTATCGCGATAGGAGGATATTATGGCGAAAAACAAGCAGAAAATGGTGTCAGAAATTACGGCGATGAACATGGACTTTGCCCAGTGGTACACCGATATTGTAAAAAAGGCAGAACTGATCGCATATACCAGCGTCAAAGGCTGTATGGTCATCCGTCCCTATGGCTATGCCATCTGGGAACATATGCAGCATATCTTGGACACAAAGTTTAAGAAAACCGGCCATGAGAATGTCAATATGCCGATGTTCATCCCAGAGAGTCTTCTCCAGAAGGAAAAGGATCATGTAGAGGGCTTTGCGCCGGAAGTGGCATGGGTGACGCACGGCGGTTCGGAGAAGCTGGAAGAACGAGTGTGCGTGCGTCCTACGTCAGAAACGCTGTTCTGCGACCACTATGCCGACATCATCCACAGTTATCGTGATCTTCCAAAACTGTATAACCAGTGGGTCAGCGTGGTACGCTGGGAAAAGACCACCCGGCCGTTCCTGCGCTCCCGGGAGTTTCTCTGGCAGGAGGGGCATACCATCCATGCGACCGCTGAGGAGGCCATGGAAGAAACCGTGCAGATGCTCAATATCTACGCCGACTTCTGCGAAAAATCTCTAGCGATGCCAGTTATCAAAGGACAGAAAACCGAAAGCGATAAATTCGCCGGAGCCGTGGCAACCTATGCCATTGAGGCCATGATGCACGACGGCAAGGCACTCCAGGCAGGCACATCGCACTATTTTGGAGACGGCTTCGCCAAAGCGTTCCAGATCCAGTTTGCGGGCAAGGACAATCAGCTGACCTATCCCCACCAGACCAGCTGGGGCGTATCGACCCGACTCATCGGCGCGATCATTATGACCCACGGCGATGACAATGGTTTGGTGCTTCCGCCGGCAGTCGCTCCCATCCAAGCGGTCATCGTACCCATCGCCCAGCACAAGGAAGGCGTACTGGAAAAGGCTGCCGAACTGTATGAGACACTGAAGGCACAGGGCATTCGGGTAAAGCTGGACGATTCCGACAACACGCCTGGCTGGAAGTTCGCCCAGTATGAGATGAAGGGCGTGCCGGTGCGTATTGAAATCGGCCCGAAGGACATAGAGAACAACCAGTGCGTGGCAGCGGTACGCTACAGCGGCGAAAAGCAGACGATTGCGCTGGACGATGCTTATGCCACCCTCTTTGCAACCGTACAGCAGCTACTCGATACCCAGATCCCGCAGGGGATGTTTGAAAAGGCATTAGAAAACCGGCGCAGCAAAACCTTTGCCTGCACAACGATGGAGGCGATCCAACAGGCACTGGAGACGCACGGCGACTGCTTTATTGAGGCAATGTGGTGCGGCGATGAAGCGTGTGAGGACAAGGTGAAGGAGGTCACGGGTGTTGGCTCCCGCTGCATTCCGTTTGAACAGCACCACCACAGCGACACTTGCGTCTGCTGCGGCAAGCCTGCCAAGCAGATGGTACTCTGGGCAAAGGCGTATTGATAAAGGATAACAGAGAATCTGTATTCCCATAAAACAGCAGAAGAGAAGCCTTCCCGAAAAAACGTGCGTAGGCTGCGTATACATTTATGGAAACCGGCGCAAATATATTTGCATATATGCAACAGTCGTCTCGGCAGATCTTGCCGGGCGGCTGTTTCATTTTATGCGTGCGGCATTGGCATTATATATTATATAAAGGTATATCCATGGGAACTTTGACGGTACGGGAACACGTTGTCTGCTTCGTATGCCCTGTCCGTCCCGTGAAATTTTTCTCCCACAAAACCGTTTTTGGGCAAGATCTTGGTACTGTACAGGCAATATTTCCCGATTGTTTACATCCATTTGACAGAAAACCCAGAATTATATGGTATACTGACCATACATGACAAAAGCCGAAAAATGGGCAGGTGCCGTACCGCTGTTTTACACTGGAAAGTTTCTTCACGTGGAATCTCCCTGCCCACGACAGAAAAATAGGAGGAGCATGTACATGAAAGAAAAAATTGTGACTTGGATACCAGGCATTTTGGTGTGTTTGGCCATTGCGGTGCCGGCATGGCTGTTGGTACAGTTCGTTCCGGCGCTGGAGATTGTAGGCGCACCAGTACTTGCCATTCTGGCAGGCATGGTGGTGACGCTTTTTTGGCGCAAAAAGCCCAAAGCACAAGCGGGCATTGGCTTCTGCGCCAAACTGGTGCTCCAATGTGCCGTGGTGCTACTGGGATTCGGGCTGAATCTGTCCACGATCGCCAAAGTCGGCATCACCTCACTGCCGATCATCCTCTCTACCATCACCACTTCCCTGCTGCTCTCGTTTTTGTTGTACAAACTACTGAAAATTCCGGCGAAAACGGCAACACTGGTCGGAGTAGGCTCTTCCATCTGCGGCGGATCCGCGATTGCCGCCACTGCCCCTGTCATTGATGCCGACGATGCAGAAGTGGCTCAGTCCATTTCCGTTATCTTTCTATTTAATGTAGTGGCAGCGGTGATTTTTCCCACACTGGGCGGCGTCATCGGGCTTTCGAACGAGGGATTCGGGCTATTTGCTGGTACGGCGGTGAATGATACTTCCTCGGTGACGGCAGCAGCCTCCACCTGGGACTCGCTCCACGGAACCAACGGCAATGTGCTGGCAAACGCCACCATCGTGAAACTGACACGGACGCTTGCCATCATTCCCATCACGCTGGTACTGGCACTTTTGCGAATACGCCGGGAAAAAAAGACAAACGGCGAGAGTGGTACCAATGTGCAGCTGAAGAAAATTTTCCCCATGTTTATCCTGTACTTTGTGCTGGCTTCCGTTGTCACCACAGTGGTAAGTGCCCTTTTAAACGGAGTCGCACTGGAAACCGCCAATACGGTATTTAGCGGGCTGAAGGAACTCAGCAAGTTCTTCATCGTGGTGGCAATGGCTGCCATCGGATACAATACCGACTTGGTGAAACTGGTGAAAACCGGCGGAAAGCCCATCTTCCAGGGCTTCTGCTGCTGGGTCGGCATCACAGGCGTTAGCCTACTGATGCAGCACGTGCTGGGCATCTGGTAGATCCGCACCCAGAGATCCTTTCTGCGCGCAGGCAGAAAGGATCTCTTTTTATACACAACGGATCGTCTCTGACATTTAGGAAAACCTCCCTCTTGATTTTTCCCCGCACTTCTAGTATAATAGAGATATTCCGGAAGATAGAGGCTGGCCGCACAGGCATTTGCATCTAGCGGCATTTCTGTCTATCCGGGCTCTTTTTCCAGAAGCAAGACACATATATGACAGAGAAAGGATTTTTTATGAAACCACATAGAAGACGAAATATGGCATGGATTTGCAGTATAGCCATCCTGGCGGCCATCGGTATGGGATTTGGCTCGATGACTGCCTCTGCCACCAGCGTAGACGATGTCATCGCCCATGCTTATGCCGTAGGTCTGCCGGAATCTCAAATTCAGCAATGCATCAACCAATACGGCGGCGGCACATACACCTCGGGACAGTGCGACCAAGCCATTGCATTGCTGGATCAATGGGCGGCACAGCGCGATCAAGCCATTCAGGATACAGTCGATCAGGCGGCAGGCGGCAGCACATCGGACAGCAGCGCTTCAGGCAATACCAATGGTACGGGTACAACCACAGCGGCAGGCGGTACAGCTAGTCAGAATACCACGACGGCTGCGAAACCCTCAAAGGATGCATTCATTCAGATGTCACTGGAAGAGAAGGTAGCCTATATCAACAGCCTGCCTGACGAGGAACGCACCCAGTTTATGGAGCAGATGAGCAACGAGGAGCGCAACAGCTTCTTGAAGGAGTTGGATACAGACAAGCAGCTGGAAATTATTTCAAGTTTGATTGATGTGGGCGATGCATTTGGGGTTAGCTTCTCCGTGGACAGCGTTTCGGATGATGGCATTGCCATCAGTGCACGGGACGAAAACGGCAATCTCGTTGATGTGACGACCTTTGGCAACACCGTAGAAGAAACTGGCATCCCTTATACCATACCAGTACTGGTGGGCGGCGGTGCCATATTGCTAGCAGCGGCAGGCATTGGTGCTGTGGTGTATCTGTCCGGCCGAAATAAGGAGCTATAAAGGATGAAACAGCGAGAACCATGGAATATTTCTCTGCCGCTGGCGGCACAGTTGTTGCTGCCGGTGCTGGTGGCACTGCTCTGCGCCGGAGTGATACTGCTTTGCAGCATTCGCCCGCTGGAAATGGCACAGACCTACTTGCGGGTAGCGTTTATGGACAGCACAGGTTCCAGCAGCACTTCTGGTGGCACAGCCGGACTGCAAATCGTTGAGACGGACATTGACACCAACTATACCGGCGAAACCCTGTCGGACGGCGAGGCAATTATCCCCAGCTATGGCAGCCAATACGCCATCTTAGAGGCCGCCTCCATCGATTTATATGTACCGGTATATTGGGGCGGCGGTGCAGAACTGTTGGAGCAGGGTGCCTGTCAAACCCCAGCTTCTGCGGCATTTGGCAGTGCGGGCAACTCTGTAGTCAGTGCCCATGTCAACACCTTCTTCCACCAGCTGACGGAGCTACAGGTGGGCGATGTGGTGACAGCATACACGACCTATGGGAAATTTACCTATGAGGTCACCGAAGAGATTGCCTTTGACGCCACCAACAAGTCCTACCTCAAAAAAACGGAGGATGACCGACTCACACTCTACACTTGTGAGATGCAGCTGCTTGGTTCCTCCTCCCAACGTGTCGGCGTGATCTGCCAGCTAATAGATAAGGCGTACTATGTCGACAGCCAGACGGCACAGGAAACAACGGAGGGAGGCGCACAGACCCCATGAGCCAAGATGTAAAAAAAGAAACGCGCCCATCGGCGGCCGGCCGGGCTGTTCAATGGATGATCCAGATCCTGCTCAGCATTTTGCTGACCTTCTCGCTTTTGGGGACGCTCGGCTGCGGCATGGGCATATATCTGGTACACACGCCTCACGCTCTGCTTAGCCAGTTGGAAAAGCAAGACGCTCCCGCCAAGGTGCGCAGCGCCCTCGAAATACAGTTTGCCCAAGAATATAATACCACGGCGGTGCCGCCGGAAGTCTATCTCGATGTACTGACAGAAGACTGGCTGGCGCACACGATGGAGACTTACGTGACAGAACACTATTCTACCAATAAAGATCCGAATGCCATTGACTTTACGGTGCTGGAACAGTCTATTATTGACTATTTTGAGGCATATGCCGCAGAAAACAGCTATGAAAAGGATGAAACCTATCAGACAAAGCTGGACGAAACTATCACCCATGCGGAAAATACAGTGGAAACGGCTGTGGATGTCTTTCACCTGCAAACCATGTCTCGGGCAGGCATTCTGGAGAAACTCCTGGGTATGGAATTCCTGTTGTGGATAGGCCTTGTGCTGTGCGGCATACTGACAATAGGTCTGCTGGCCATGATGCTGGCGGTATCGCGCCGGCTCTATTTCCTCGGCGTAAGTAGCTTTTCCGCAGGACTGCTGTTGACTGTCCCGACGGCCGTCATTTTAGCGGGTGGATATATCGCGCGATTTGCCCTAAAGGATGCGGCAGTCTATGCCGTCTGCACGGGACTGATGCACGACCTGGTCGTTTGTTTGCTGGCGTTCGGCGTAGGCTTTTTGGCGATAGGTGTGGCACTCATTGGCATTTCTGTGGTGCATACCCGCCAGAAAAATATCTAGCGTGTGTTCCCATAAACGTATATGCACGTCTTTTCGGCAAAATTTCCCGTCTGCTTCGTGAAAAATCCTTGCCAGGCGACAGCCTGCCTACGAATTTTTGCCTTATATACGGAAAATTTTGCTCGAAAATTTGCACATCTATTTTATGTAAACACGCTCTAAAAAGATGCTGCGGCAGTTTTTCAGCCGAATAGGAAGGAGAAATATGGGAAAATCAATTTGCTTTACCGGGCACCGACAAATTCCCAAAGCGGAGATCCATACCTTGTTGGAACGGCTGCGAAGGCTGCTGTGTCAAGCCATTGCGGATGGATTCTCAGAATTTTACTGCGGCGGTGCCGTTGGGTGGGATACATATTGCGGTATTGTGGTGCTGGAATTGCAGGAGATGTTCCCGCATATCGCCTTGCATCTCGTGCTGCCCTGTCCACCGGAAGAGCAGTCTGCTCGTTTTACGGAACATCAAAAAACGCTGTATTATCGGGTCTATGCCATGGCCAACACACGGGAGATCGTCTGCCCGAGCCAGACCAAAAACTGTATGCAGCGGCGCAACCAGCGTCTTGTGGATCAAGCAGACTGCTGCATTTGTTACTGCCGGGAAAATGGCACCCGGACAGGTACCGCCCAGACCATGCGTATGGCACGGCGAAAGGGCATCCCCATCATCAATGTAAAAAATCAGATACCCTAAAATATGCGCGCATAGATCTATCATATATCCAACGATTTTATGAACACATATATTGAATAGGAGAAAGCCCATATGATCTATACTGTAACTTGTAATCCGTCGCTGGACTATCGCATGGAACTGGAAACACTCCGCCCCGGAAAAACCAATCGGGCACAGACCACGGCGCTGGCAGCGGGCGGCAAGGGGCTGAATGTCTCTGCCGTACTGCACACGCTCGGCGTGGAAAGCCGGGCACTGGGTTTTGCTGCTGGATTTGTCGGTGAGGAGATCCAGCGGCGCATGGAAGAGATGGGCTGCTGCTGCCAATTCGTGCAGCTGCCATCGGGCTGTTCCCGCATCAATGTGAAGCTCCAAGCAGGCGACACCGATACAGAAATGAATGCGCCAGGGCCTGACATCCCCGCCGAGGCGCAGGCGGCATTGGAAACCCAGCTGGCGCAGCTACAAGACGGCGACACGCTGGTACTGGCGGGCAGTCTGCCGGATTCCATGCCAAAGACCACCTATGGCAGCTGGCTGGCAAAACTGACAGAGAAAAATATACAGACGGTGGTAGACACGGCGGGCGAACCGTTATTACACACGCTGGCACACCGACCCTTTCTCATTAAACCCAATCACCATGAACTGGGCGCGCTATTTAACGTCTCCATCACGACCCAAGAACAAGCGGCAGACTATGGGCAGAAACTGCGGGCACGAGGCGCACAGAATGTGCTGGTCTCGATGTCCAGCAAAGGGGCAATACTCTGCGCCGAAGACGGATCTGTCTACATACAACCCCCTGCAAAGGGACAGCTGATACACGCGGTGGGCGCAGGCGATTCGATGATCGCCGGATTTTTGGCGGGCTGGCTTCGCACAGGCAGCTATGCCGAGGCACTCCACCTAGGCGCAGCAGCAGGAGCCGCTACGGCGTTTTCGCCCGTACTCGGCAACAGGGATGCCATCGAAGCCATTGCCCAAAATTTGCCGATGCCCCAGCGAATGGCATAACGACTCTACCCTTTCAGTCATGTTTTCCAATTTACATACCCAAAAGCGGCATACCTTGTATGAAGGTACGCCGCTTTTTTGAATACACGCTCCATTGCGCAAGTCAGCGCAAAAAACAGCACCACCTATCCCCGTAAAAAGCAGAGGATAGGCAGTGCTGTGAAAAATTAATAGAAATAGGTTTTATACGGTTATACCGCGTTTGTCCATACTGTTATAATCAAGCAATTAGCCCATGACCACTTCTACCGTATGGTGTGCGCCGTCACCGAATACCGGCAATACATTGCCTTCGATGGCCTTACCGTCTACCGTTACGGATACGACACCCTTGCAAACGTGGTTCGGGTTCTTAACGGTCACATCGTACACATCACCCCGGAAGGTTCTCGATACGGTGAAACCATCCCATTCATGCGGAATCGACGGATCAATTTTCAGACCATCCCAATCCGGAATTACGCCCAAAATGTACTGCGATACTGCCACAAAGTTCCATGCAGCTGTACCGGTCAGCCAACTGTTCTTGGCCTCACCATGCCGCTTAGCATCCTTACCTGCAATCATCTGTGCGTATACATACGGTTCGGTGCGGTGGAGGTCGGAGTACTTTTCTTCTCTGTATGCCGGTGCAATCTTGCTGTAGTATTCAAACGCCTTGTCGCCGTGGCCAACGAATGCCTCTGCACAGATGATCCACGCATTGTTGTGGCAGAAGATGCCGGCGTTTTCCTTATAGCCGCCCGGATAGGTGGAAATTTCGCCGTATTCGATGTAATACTTGGTGAATGCCGGCTGGTTCAGCACCAGACCGTGTTCGGAGTTGAGCCACTTGTCTACACTCTCGAGTGCCTTGAGATCCGCGCCAGTCTCTTTACCGCAGCCACCCATAACCGCAAAGCCCTGCGGTTCAATGAAGATCTTGCCTTCTTCACATTCGTTTGAACCCATCTTTCTGCCAAAGTCATCATAGGCACGCAGGAACCATTCGCCGTCCCAGCCGTACGCCATGATATTCTTCTTCATCTCATCGATGGCAGCCTGTGCCTTTTCCGCGCCTGCCGCATCGCCCTTCTTGCGGCACATTGCCACATATTCGGGTCCTGCATAGGTAAACAGGGCAGCTACCATGACGGACTCGGCTACCTTCGAGTACTTTTCTTCGCCATACTTCGGAGAAGTCGAGGTCTGGAAGGATTCACCCGGCTCATCGGAGAAGCAGGACAGGTTAATACAGTCGTTCCAGTCAGCACGCATCGCCAGCGGCAGTCCATGCGGGCCGAGGTTTTCGGTGATATGATAGAAACTCTTTTCGAGGTGATCCATCATGGTCTTTGCCTTAGAAGCATCGTTGTCATATGGCACCATCTCATCGAGAATGGAATAGTCACCCGATTCCTTGATGTACGCAGCAACCGAGAGAATCATCCACAGCGGATCATCGGAGAAGTCCCCGCCGATCTCATTGTTCCCCTTCTTCGTGAGGGGCTGGTACTGGTGATAGCAGCCGCCATCCTCGAGCTGGGTGGAAGCCAGGTCGATCAGACGCTCTCTGGCTCTGTCCGGGATCTGGTGCACAAAGCCCAGAAGATCCTGGTTCGAGTCACGGAAGCCCATGCCGCGACCGATACCGCTTTCAAAATAGGAAGCCGAACGGGACATATTGAAGGTAACCATACACTGGTACTGGTTCCAGATGTTTACCATACGGTTCATCTTATCATCCGGCGTCTTGACACTGTACTTGGAGAGCAGACTGTCCCACATCGCCTTCAGTTCCGCCAGCGCTGCATCCACCTTTTCCGGTGTGTTGTACTGTTCCATCATCGCATAGGCGCGGGACTTGTTCATGGTGCCGTCCGCATTCCACTTTTCGTCCTTCGGATTTTCCACATAGCCGAGGATGAAAATTAGCTGCTTAGACTCGCCCGGTGCCAGGGTGATCTCCTTATAGTGAGAAGCAATCGGAGACCAGCCGTCTGCCACAGAGTTCGAAGCCTTACCAGCAGCCACAACCTGGGGCGCATCAAAACCGTTATACAATCCCAGGAAGCTCTCCCGATCCGTATCATAGCCATCGATCGGTTCATTCACGGTATAGAAGGCAAAGTGGTTGCGGCGGTCTCTATATTCTGTCTTATGGAAGATGGCAGAGCCTTCGATCTCCACCGTACCGGTGTTAAAATTCCGCTGGAAGTTGGTGGAGTCATCCTGGGCATCCCACAGGCACCACTCGATACAAGAGAACAGTTTCAGCGTCTTAGCGGTGCTGCCCTCATTTTTCAGCACGAGACTCTGGATCTCGCCGTTATAGTTCTGCGGCACAAAGAAGGTCACCTCTGCGGAGACATCGTTCTTCTTGCCGGAGATAATGGTATAGCCCATGCCATGGCGGCAGGTGTAGGCATCCAACTCAGTCTTTGCCGGAGACCAGCCCGGCGACCAAACGGTGTCGCCGTCCTTGAGGTAAAAATACCGGCCGCCCATATCTACCGGCACATTGTTATAGCGATAGCGCGTGATCCGGCGCAGACGGGCATCCTTATAGAAATGATAGCCGCCGGCGGTGTTCGAGATCAGCGAGAAGAACTCCTGCGTTCCGAGATAGTTGATCCACGGATAGGGGGTTCTGGGATTCTGGATGACGTATTCTTTTCGTGCGTCGTCAAAGTAGCCAAACTTCATGGGAGAAACTCCTTTTCTAGTGTAGTCCTAGAGCGTGCTTCTGCCTTAGGTCATGTTACACCCTGGAACCGCTGTGAAGGCGGGGAGAAAGCCGCGCTCTGGCAAGCCTGCCCGGCAGAACGACAAAAACGTGCGGTGTCTCCTGCCAGATGCTACTCTCATTATAACATAGCCATTTCCAAATTACAAGTGCTTTTCCACATTTTTTTGACAACCCTGCACAAAAACTGTTGGCGTAAAGGCGTCTCACGACTCTGTAAAACGCACTGTCCGTTCGCCCATTTCCTGATTTAGATAAATGGTGTTTTCCGCCTGTCCGCCGTAGGCGTCCGACACCACGGCATAGGCAGACGGGCTACCCCGCAGCAGCAGCGAAACATCCCCCATTTCCAGATCCATATAGCTATCCCCTAAAAAAGCCGTCTCCTGCGCCATCAAATTCCCCATTTCCAGTGTCAGATTGGCCCGATAGAGCGTGCTGCTGCGGAACGTCAGGTCACCCATCTCCAGCGTCAGCTGTGCATCGCCATCTTGGGTCTCAGTCTGGACAGCGTCCGTGAACGTCACATCCCCCATCTCTGAATCTACTTCCAATGCCCCAAAAGTCAGCACATCCGCAGTCAGATCGCCGGCATCCTGGATCAGATAGAGCCGTCCGTCCACTGCCACATCCGTCAATTGCAGATCCCCCAAATCCAAAGCGGCGGTACAGGCCTTTGTCTCCACGCGTTCCAGCGTCACATCGCCACAGTCATTTTCAATGGACAGCGTACTCGCTGTCAGGTCAGAAACGTGGCACGTCCCAAGCGACGCTGACACACCGACCATCTGATATACATCTTCCGGAAGCGTAATGGTGATGGTCGCACGAGGGTATTGCACAAAGGGATTCAGCTGGATATGTGAAGCCACCCACTGCCGCCAGCCATGCAGATCCGTATAACTGCTTTCTGTTTGGCGGATGGTCAGGATATCATCTTCCGCCTGTATCTGAAAGGCATCCGAGACGATATTTTCCGCCTGCACGGTGTACTGTTCCCCTTGCCGGACAATGACATCGGCATTTTCCGCCTCTACCAACACGCTGTGGCACGGCGTCTCCAGCACCTCTGTCCGGGTGGTGAGCGATAGCTGTTCGGTGTAATTTTGCGCACGGTAGGCGTTGTACGCCAACCCTATGCCGCCCAGGAGCAATCCTGCTCCACAAAAACAAATGCCTAGGCAGATATGTAGTTTCATCGTGTTTGCCCCTCCTTATCAAAATATACACTGCCAGAGTTTCCGACAGCCGACCGCCGCACCCCAGCAGAGCTTACCCATCAGCCATACAAGCGGCTTTGCCAGCAATAGGAAAAACCCGCCGCAGAGCAGCCCGCTGCCCACGCCAAACAACAGCTGGCCGATATCGCCCAGGGCGACTGCCACGACGATGCCGCCGATGATGCCGATCAGGCAAGCGGCACCCAGCGCCACCAGCAATACCCCCAGCGTGATCACACACGACAGCACGATCGCCCAAAAAGCGACCAGCAGTGACAGCCAGATCGGGCTCGTCACCACGGCAATGACGATGTACAGCGCCAGATTGCGGTGCGCAGGGGCAGGCGGTGTGTCAGACGGCGTACTGCCTA
The DNA here is from genome assembly GCA_949283725.1 of uncultured Ruminococcus sp. GTDB lineage: Bacteria > Bacillota > Clostridia > Oscillospirales > Ruminococcaceae > Ruminococcus_C. Next base: position 9,153 of record CASDUD010000066.1, on the reverse strand, counting down.
TACCGCTGTCGTGCAGAATGCGCTGCGCCAGCGTCTCCGGCGTGCCGAGTGCTTCTCGCTCCGCCTCGCTGGCATCTTCCAAAAATTCTGTATAGTACGCCAGCACATCCGCCCGTTCCTGCGCCGGCAGGCTTTCCAACGCCTGTGCCAACTGCTTGATATACATTTCCGTTGTCATGATCTCTCTTCCCCCTTTTGTCCTAAGTAGAAATCTACCTGCGTCCTGTACACCTGCCACTCCGTTCGATAGGCAGCCAGTTGTTGTCTGCCCGTCTCAGTGATCTGGTAATACCGCCGGTTGCGCCCTTGGTACGGCTGGTCATAGGTCACCAGCGCACCATTCTTTTGCAGCCGCCGCAAAACCGGATAGAGTGTCGATTCCGATACCGTAAAGTGCGCCTGAAGATCCTTCGTGATCTGATAGCCATAGGTGTCCTGTTTCGCCAGGATTGCCAACACCAGACCGTCCAGCAGTGCCGCGCCAATGGAAAATACACCCAATGCAAACCACATCCTTTCCAGCCGCATCACCCTGCCATTCAGGTATATATGCGGCTATTTTTCTCACATAATATTATATGACATATAATATTATCTATAAAAATAGTATAGCACACGAAACAGCATTGTTTTAAAACTTTTACAAGATATTTCGTTAAATTTTTATGAAAGTTGCACGCCGGCGTGCAACTTTTGCCCTCTGCGGGCCTATTAGTGAGAGGGGTTGTACAGCAGATGCCAAAAACCGCCTCCCGAGGCCATTAGACCGCCTCGGGAACTGGAGAAGTGCCAGATTTCGCAGGATATTTTTTCCTGTGGGAAGGGATGCGGTCGCAGGTATACGGTATGTATTGCAAGGGCGCATCCCAAAACACAGGGAAAAGAGACAAGGAAGATGGTGCCTTGGAGGTTTCCGAGGGGGGCTATTGTACCGGCGGGCAAAAAGCCGGGCAAGAAAGGAGTTATGCATGATGGGAAACACAGGTGAAACAAAACAGCGGCAGATCTTTTGCTGCCAGTACGCAAGGCTGGGAGACGTGGAAGCGGCGGCACGGCTGGCGGGTTTTCCGCCGGAGACGGCGGCTGCGGCAGGGGCGGCACTCCTGCGGCAGACAAGCTGTCAGAAACTCGTGCGGACGTACCAAATGGCACTACAGTGTGATCCGGCAGCGGCGGTCTGTGCGGGGTTGCGCCGGCTCGCCTTTGGACGCACCAACGATGCGATCCAGCTGGTGCTGGCGGAGGAGCCGCCTACGCCGGAGCAGTTGCAGCAACTCGATTTATTCAGCGTCTCGTCCATCAAACGGGACAAAAACGGCGGGATGGAGCTGCACTTCTTCGACCGGCTGAAAGCACTATCTGCCCTCTATGAATCCAGCAGCGATGCCGATGGCAAGGCGGCGGCACACGCACTGCTTGCAGCACTCTCCAGCGGCGCAGCGGAAGGAGTGGAAGAAGATGATGTATAAACCATTTTCCCCGCCCCAAAAGCTGGCGATGTCCTGGTGGAGCCAGCCGAAATACCGTTCATATGATGCCATCATCTGCGATGGCGCGGTGCGTTCGGGCAAGACGCTCTCGATGTCGATCGGCTTTATCAGCTGGGCGATGACCCACTTTCAAGGCGGAAGCTTCGCGTTGTGCGGAAAGACCATCACATCCCTCAAGCGCAATGTGATGAATCCGCTGCTGACGATGCTGGGTCAGTTGGGTTTTACGTGTCTCGAACGGGTCAGTAAAAACTATACCGACATCACATTAGCAGGTGTTACCAACCGGTTCTATCTCTTTGGCGGTGCGGACGAACGCTCTGCGGGCCTTATCCAGGGTATGACACTCTGCGGTGTGCTGCTCGATGAAGTGGTACTAATGCCCCGTTCCTTTGTGGAGCAGGCACTCGCACGATGCAGTGTTACCGGTTCAAAGCTCTGGTTCAACTGCAATCCCAGTCACCCGGGGCACTGGTTCTATCGAGAGTGGATCCAAAAGGCGGCGCAGAAGCACGCCCTCTATGTCCACTTCACCATGGATGACAACCCCTCTCTCTCCCTCCAAGTCCGCAGACGATATACCCGGATGTACAGCGGTGCTTTTTACGACCGTTTTGTGCTGGGAAAGTGGACGGCGGCGGATGGTCTTGTCTATCCGATGTTCTCGGAAAAACGCCATATGATCGCCCCCGAATCGATTCCGACTTGTGACAAGTACTGGATCTCCTGCGACTATGGGACCGTAAACCCCTCTTCCTTTGGACTTTGGGGACACTGTGACGGCACGTACTATCGAATTCGTGAATACTATTATGACGCTCGAACCGAAGGCCAGCGGCGTACCGATGAGGAACACTATGCCGCCCTCGTACAGCTGGCAGACGGCTATCCCATTGCGTGCGTGGTGGCGGATCCTTCCGCTGCAAGCTTTCTCGCCTGCATCCGCAGCCACGGGCAATTTCGAGCCATCCCCGCCGACAACGACGTGGGGGCTGGCATTCAACAGGTCAGCCGTCTGCTGTTACAGGACAAGCTTCGGTTCAGCGCAGAATGCCGGGATCTCCGGCGTGAATTTGGTTTGTACTGCTGGAACGATTCCCTGCAAAACGATGCCCCCAAAAAGGAAAACGACCACGCTATGGATGATATGCGATATTTTGTCCGCACCATTGCCTGCCGCCGTCAGGCAGAGGACTTTTTCGCTGTCTCCGCCGCAAGGAGGTGAAATGACTTATGGGATTATTTCCCCGGAAAAAAAGACCTGTTACACAAAACCACGCCATCTTACAGAGTGTCCCCCGCCATATCGACGACTATGAAGTGCCACACGGCAGCGGGATGCAGCCAGCCGAGGCCATGCTCTATGCCGACCTGCGCCGGGCGGTGCCGCTGATCGACGCAGCACTTGGGAAGATCATTCGACTCACGGGACGGTTTCGGCTCCTGAGCAGCCGGGACGCCGACCAGGCACAGCTGGACGCTTTTGTGCGGGACGTACCCGTCGGTCTGACAGGACAGTCGCTCCAATGCTTTGCTGAAAGCTTTTTGGACAGCCTTTTGACCTTTGGCAACGCCCTGGGCGAGATGCTGATCGACCCACGCACAGGCGTATTCTGGGGGCTGCAAACAGCCCCGCCGGAACAAATTCGCATTCGTCCGGGCAAAAACGCACTAGAACGAGAATTCTGGCGAAAGGGCGGCGCAGATACGGAAGATATCCGCATCACTCGCCCGGAGCGCATTCTCTTTTCCGCGTTGAATCCGCCGCCGGGCGGGGTCTATGGCGTTTCGGTGCTACATGGTTTGCCGGCGCTGAGCCACATTCTCCTGCGCATCTATGAATGCATCGGGCAGAACTATGACCGTATGGGCAATGTGCGCTACGCCGTTACTTACCGCCCCGGCAATGACCCGGCAGAGCGTGCCTATGCCGGTGATCGTGCCCGACAAATCGCAAAAGAGTGGAGCGAAGGGATGCGTGCCAGCCTTGGCGGTGAGGTGCGTGACTTCATCTGCGCCGGCGATGTGGACATCCGTGTCATCGGTGCCGACAATGCGCTGCTCAACACGGAAGTGCCCGTGCGCCAGCTGTTGGAACAGCTCATTGCAAAGCTGTCCATCCCGCCGTTTCTGCTGGGGCTGAACTGGTCCTCGACCGAGCGCATGAGCGCCCAGCAGGCAGACATCCTGACCTCTGAGCTGGAGTATTACCGCCGCCTATTGGAGCCGATGCTGTGCAGGATCGGTACGACATTTTTACGCCTGTGCGGATCACGCAGCGACGTTTCTGTGGAATGGGACAACATCAACCTTCAGGACGAGACCGAACGGGCGCAGGCTCGTCTCTGGAATGCACAGGCCGCCCAGATCGAACAACAGCTGGACAGCACACCCAAGCCAATGGCTATGTCCTAACCTTCTGAATCTGTTCGATATCCAAATCAAATTCAACCCAATCAACCTCTATGTATGAGAAAGGAAGTATGTAATATGTATAAGGATCTGAAACTGGAAAAGGGTATGTATCACATCACAGGCAAGAGCTTTACCGACGTGCTGGAAAGCATGGATCCGTCGAGTGCTTATGCCGACACACCGCTGGCAGGACTGGATGCCTATGAGCGTCAGCTGAAACGGTTCGGCATTCGTGTCAGCGGTGTGCATTGCGACCGTGTGGAAAAATTCTTCTCCACCACCGACAGCGCCGTTCTGTTCCCAGAATTCATCCGCCGTGCCATCCGCAGCGGGGTGGAACAGTCCCTGCTCTCGGACATCACCGCCGTACACACCATCTGCGAGTGCGGCGAGTATCAGCCTGCCGTCTTTACCGACACTACAGCCTATTCTACAACAGTCAGCCAGGGCAGTGCACTGCCGGTTGCCTCGTATCTGGAATCCAGCAACGGGATCGTACTAAACAAGTACGGCAGAGCCATCCATGCCTCCTATGAAGCGGTGCGCCGTCAGCGTCTCGATGCCTTTGGCGTAATGCTGCGCTCGGTGGGCATAAAGCTGGCGGGGGCACTGCTGAATCAGGCCATTGCCCAGCTGATCAACAGTGCGGAGGACATGATCGATGTGGCCACAACCGATACGCTGGTCTACAGCGACCTAGCCGCCCTCTATGGTGCCTTCAGCACCTATGATATGACGCACGTGCTGGCTTCTCCGTCGGTGGCCGCAAAGATCATGGCGATGGAACAGATGCAGGAGATGGCATCCACCCAGCCGAATGCCATCCTGCTGCCCTTTGGCTCAAAGCTGTGCAAGTGCGCCGGGATGTCGGAGGACTATATCGTCGGACTGGACAGCCGATTTAGTCTGGAGATGATCACCAACGGCGATTTGCTGCTGGAGACGGACAAGCTCATCGATAGCCAGCTGGACACCATCACTGCCTCCATCCGTGTGGCGTTCCGTATGATGATCAACACTGCGGCTGCCACGCTAAGTCTGTAAACAGCCGTACCACCCTGCCGCATAGAAAGGTGTGATTACATATGTCCCTCAGTCGGCTCGCCAGACCTCCGCCGCCCCTTTTGGGGCATTTTTTCTAAGAAAATATATCTTCATCCCATAAAGGAGTGTTTTATATGCAGAATGCATCCACCCGTTTTACAAAATCTGCGGAAACCATACCCCAACCGCCGTCTGTGCCTGAGAACGACCAGCTGGCGCAGCTGAACCAGTTCACGCGGCGCACACTCTCACCGGAAGAGGTCTTTCTCTTTGATGTGCGCCTGTGCGACAATGAGATCGACCGGGACGGCGAACGCTTTACCCTTCCGGCACTTGCACAGCTGCAAACGTTGTTTGTGGGCAAGACCGGTATTTTTGACCACGATCCCCGCGGCGAAAATCAGACGGCTCGACTCTATGCCACCGAAGTGGTAACGGATCCGTCTCGGCAGACTGCCGCCGGAGAACCCTACACCTACCTCAAAGGACACGCCTATATGGTGCGCACCGACGCCAACCGAGACCTCATTCGAGAGATCGACGGGGGCATTAAAAAAGAAGTGAGCATTGCCTGCACGGCCGCATCCCAGACGTGTTCCATATGCGGCAGTGATCGGCGCAAAAAGCCCTGTGTCCACCAGATCGGGCAGTGGTACGGTGAACAGCTGTGCCATATCCTGCTCGACGATATCACCGATGCCTATGAGTGGAGTTTTGTGGCGGTTCCTGCCCAGCGGGAGGCGGGCGTGACCAAACAGAAGCGATTTCTAACAGATGCCGCTGACCGCCGCCTAAAGATGCTGGAACAGCAACTACAGGCAAAAGAGGCACTACTGGAACAAGTCACCGAAGCCGTGCGAAAGGACATCACCCGCCTGCGATATCTCGTAGAGGGGACGATACAGCCGGATGCGGTTTCCGCCGCTGCCGATCGTATGACGCTGGAAGAACTGCTGGCATTCCAGGAGACACTGCGCACGCAGCAGAAAAAAGCCTGTCTATCCCAGCTTGCCCCGGATATGCGCACGGACGGCAACCGGGACTTTCGCCTATAAGGGAGGGGGCTATCGATGAATGCACAGCAAATTGCCCTATTGTTCGGGCTGTTCGCCGGCGATGATGTGCTTGCGGAGACATATGAAGCCATTTTGGAGATGGCACAGCAGGAAGTACAGAACATGCTGCTGGAAGGTGTGGACGAGACGGACGCTCGATTGTCCTATTTGGTAGCGGCGGTAGCATTTTTACGCTATACGGAAATCACGGCGGCAAGAGACCGCACAGCCTGTACTTTTGCCGGCGGCGTGGCGCAAAATACCGATGCCGCCCAGAAGCTGGAATTCGCCCGCCATCTGGTGGACGCATACCGGTCGCTCTGCCGCAGTCTTTTGCAGGACGACGCTTTTGCCTTTGCCGCCGTCTGAGGAAAGGAGGCTGATTCTCTTGGTAGAAACATGGCTCGAAAACTTGAAAACCGCGCTGGAAAAACGTGTGCCTTGGACGGTGTACTATGCCTATGATGCCACCGCCTTTGACGAACGGCCGGACTGGTTTCTGACCCTCGAACTCGATGGCATTACGATGCAGACGCCTTTTCTCAACGAGGACTATCTGCTCTATCCCTTTGTATGCCAGCCGCGCATTACGCTGGCAGCACCGCCCTGTACCGATGCCCTGACGATGCACAACAGCTTTTGCACCCATGTGCTGTCAGGGATGTTCTCATCCGGTTACAGCATAGAACAGGTACAGCTGGGGGCTGCCGCTGTAGACCGCCAGCTGCGCCGCTGTACACTTGTGGGCATCTTTTCACTCCATGGCGTGGCGCAGATGCGCAAACGAGAGGAGGCGGGTATTACATGAGTGCCATTTTTCAACCCGTTCCGCCCCGGAGCTTTCTCATCACGCTGGATACGCTCGAATTCCACGCCCAGTCGTGGTCGCTCTCGGCGACGTGCACCTATGCCGAACAGGGCAGCGTCACCGGTGGACGATATCTCACGAACGCCTATACACGTGCCAGAGTGCTACGGCTCAAGGGCAGCTTTTTCTATAAAGATGACCCGGCACAGGTGGTGCTTCCGTTGGACACGCTCCTCACAGATAAAACGCGTCTGGCATTTTCGCTGCGGGGCGTGCGCTATTTTGCCGTTACGATCACAAGCTATACCCTCTCGGAGGAAGCGACCCGGGGCGTGCTTGACTGTACATTGGAAATGCTGGTGACAACACCACTCACCGAAGCGCCGGCAGAGACGGAAACCAGCACAGATACAGATACGGAAACAGAAGATACTACAGACACCACCAATACCGATGCATCAGACACAGCGGAAGGAGATGATACAAGCGCATGAGTACGCCCATTTTACAGTTGCAAACAGTCGCTGGGCAGACGCTCACCATCCAGGACGGCATTGCCGCCTTTCGGCTGGAAAAGGAGGCGTACACACCCTATAGCCTTCTGTCCGCCACAGTTTATGGCACATATGCGATGGAGACGCTTTCGGATCTTTACCGCATCCGGTTTCTGCTCGATGAAACAGAAGTACATCTAGGGACAGTCGACACGTTTCAGTTGGTACGAGAACGGGGTGTGACCTCGTTACGGTTTTCGTCCCGCGGGCTGACGGCCATGCTTTTGCACAACCAGCTCGAACCTGGGATGCACAGCGGTATGTCGCTGAACCAGCTGATGGCAAACGCCGTCCTGCCGGAAGAAATCACCTGGGAACAGAGCAGCGACACCAGCAACTATCTCTTTGTCAAGGAGAATACCAGCCTCTGGGATGGTGTGGTACACTTGACCTATAAACTTTGCCAGCAGTATCCCTTCATCCGCCATGCCAATGAAATTCGAATGCATCTGCCAGACACATACCAGACATACAGTTTCACAGAAGGGGGACTTCTGGGGATGGGGATGATCATTGACCATTCCCGGCTATACAGCGACTATTATATGGCCGATGTAGATGGCAGCTATGCGAATTTTCATGTCACCGATGCAACGGCCGTATCTTATGGCATTGTCCGCACGAAATACCTGCCCCTCGACCGGCAATACCTCCACGATCCGGAACAGGCGCTGCACTTTCGCCGGAAATTCGCCGGGCGGGCAAGGCTACGGTACTACTTCGAAAGCCCGGGCACCATCGCGGCTGCGCTGGGAGACCGGCTCAACTATGGCACGCTGTTGACAAGCGCACCCATCACACGCATCTGTATCACAGGTTCCGCCAGCGGCACCCGCACCCGGCTGGAAACCTATCAGGATGATTTTTATCCGACAAGCGGATAAGCTTCTCGTGGCGACCCCTCCGCCGTTCCTGGCGGAACGAGCCCCTTTCCCTTTCGAGGGAGGGGGCCTCTTGTCTCTTGCTTCTAAAAGGGCACGGTTTTCCGTGCCCTTTTTTCTGTCTGTATGTTCAAAGAAAAATAACATATACTATCGACAGCACGACGGCACGGTCTGTGGAAAGGAGGAATACCCATCTATGGAACTGCAAAAGGGTCAGCAATTCGCGGGACAGCTGCTGCGCCGTCACAGGCGACTACAAGGCGCCTGGTGGCGACTCTGGGGCTTAGGCGGACTTAGCTGGCTTTTGGAAGGGCTGGCGGCTGGGAGTCTTCTGCTGATGCAAAACGCAATGCCCTCGGCACTGTTGGGAGAATATACGCTGGTGTGGCGGCTGGTGCAGCTGTGTCTGGGTATACCGCTTTGGGCGGTCTGGCATCTGCTGTGCTGGGATGTCCAGGCGCAGTGTACCCTTGCCGCCGGAATGGACGTTCCGCAAAAAGCCATACAAAGCCGCCGCAGGCTGCTGGCGCTGTCCCTTCAGAATACGCTGCTGCGGGTGGGACTGCTCCTGCCGGTCTTTTTCTGTCTGGGTGGAGCAGGGTGGCTGGCACAGACAAGCACACGCTATGCAGAAGGCATTGGCTGGCTCCTCGGAGCAGCACAACTAATTGCAGCAGGGATCATACTGCTGATTGTGTGGGGCTATGTCCAGATGGGGTTGTGGTGCGTCCCTTTCGTCTGGTTCGCCCAGCCGGATCTTCCCCTCTGGCGCGTGCCCCTGGCTGCCCTTCGCATGATGCGGGGACAGCACAAGCAACTCCTGCTGCTCCTACTCTGGCATGGTGTCCAGTGCCTGCCACTGGTAACGCTGCCCTGGGTACTGCCCAGGGCAGCGGTGGCGGT
>CASDUD010000065.1 GCA_949283725.1 uncultured Ruminococcus sp. | reverse complement strand
CTCCAAGCACCCGCGTTTCGCCGCAGTCCGCATCGATCAGTTCGCAGGGATCGGGCATGGAGATCTCCGGAAACTCCACCGAGACCTCAAGGGTGCTCAGGGGCGACTGAATGTTGTGCGCCTCGTCCCGGCTGTCCGTCTCGTCCCGAGAGAACCCGATCTGGGGCAATTCCACGTCATTCGCCTCCAGAATGCGCCCGACGCCCCGGACAACCACCACCAGAAACATAACCGTGGTCAAAAGTCCCATCCAAAGGCTGCGGCGACGAGTCTGCCTAGGCCGTTGGGCATGAGGCTGGGGCTGGGGCGTCACATCCCGCGGTGAATCCTGGACAGACTCCGGCGGAGTTATAGGGGTGTCTATCTCCGAAGACGTGCGGATATCGGCAGTACGCTGCGTAAAGACGGCACCGCACTTGGGACAGACCCAACCGTTCTTTTCAAAATTTACCTGCTTACCACAGGACGGGCAGGGTTGTTTCATGGCTGTGTCCCCCGTTTACTGTGCCAAAACGTCCGCAAGGAGCGCCACGCCCTTGTCGATCTCCTCTTTCGAAATGGTCAGCGGCGGCAGAAGCCGAATCTTATCCTTCGCCGTCAAAACCAACAGCCCCTTTTCCAACGCCGCATTCGCCACGTCCCCGGCTTTTTTGTCCGTAAGGGCAATACCGATCATCAGACCGATGCCGCTGAGGGACTTGACGCCCGGCAGGCTCGCCAGTTTTTCCCGCAGATATGCTGCTTTTTCCCGGACACCGTCCAGAAACCCTGGCGCGCTGACTGTTTCCAGCACGGCAAGCCCACCAGCACAGCACACGGGATTGCCGCCAAAAGTAGAGCCGTGACTGCCCTTATCCAGTACATCAGCGCATTTTTCATTGGCAAGACAGGCGCCCATAGGCAGTCCTCCGGCAATGCCCTTCGCCAGCGTCACCACGTCTGCCTTGTGCCCAAACTGTTCCCCGGCTAAAAATGTCCCAGTTCTGCCCACACCAGTCTGCACTTCATCAGTAATCACCAGCACATCCCGCTTTTCGCATGCCTCGAAAATCGCGTCTACAAATGCCTGCTCTAGGGCATTGACACCGCCCTCACCCTGGATATATTCCAACATGACTGCGCACACCGTATCATCCAGCTTCGCTTGCAAGTCAGCGATATCATTGGCGGTTACAAAATCGAATCCCTCCACAAAGGGGAAGAAATAGTTGTGGAATACCTCATGTCCTGTGGCAGAAAGTGTAGCGAGCGATCTGCCGTGGAATGAGTTGACAAGCGTCAAAATCTTATGTCTGCCCTTGCCGTATTTATCAAAACTGTACTTCCGGGCAAGTTTAATGGCACACTCGTTCGCCTCTGCACCACTGTTGCAGAAGAACACCTTTTCATAGCCGGTGATTTCACAAAGTTTCTGGGCAAAATCCGCCTGCACCTTGGTGTAGTACAGATTGGACGTATGTTGCAAAGTGTGTACCTGACGGCAGACGGCCTCTGTCCAGGCCGCATTACAATAGCCCAACGAGTTCGTTCCGATACCGCTGCCGAAGTCGATATAGGTTTTTCCGGTTTCGTCGGCACAGGATTCCCCTGCGCCATGGTCGATGACTACAGGAAACCGGCCGTAAGTTGGCATGACGGACGCATTCAATTGTTCTTGTGTTGTCATGGTAAAGACCTCCCAAAAGGCTGCGCAATCGCATAAAAGCGAAACCACGCTTCGAGCGAAGCAAGCCATTTTTTCTTTTTTCGCTTCCCTTTTCTTTTTAGCAAAAAAACGGAAGCAGAGTGCGAGACAGCGTCTCACTGCGTACGATTTCAGTCCAGTAAAATCCAGAACTACCAGTCCATTAAAAATTTAGTCTTCTTTCTGATATGCATAACCAAAATGCATTGGCGGCGCTGTAACCGAAATGTACACAAGCTCCGTTTCGCCATCATTATGCAAGCCATGCACATCACCGTCCGCAAACCGCACCACATCCCCGGCTGCAAATTCCTGCTCCTGATTCTCTGAAAGCAGAAGCTTTCCTGTGCCCTGCACCGCATACCAGATTTGCTCAGAAGAATCATGCGTATGTCTCGGCTGGCTTGCGCCAATTGCAAGATGCACCTCTGTGATCGTAACACGCTTGCTGGTAGAGTTGTCCGGGTTCAAAATCTGTCGGGATACCACACCGGGATTGGACAGCGTCTTAATTGCATTTGCTTTGATCAATTCCACTTTGAATGCCTCCTTAAATTGTCTATGAAACCAACGCTCCTATAAGGCAAAACATTCCATTACCGGAACTGCGTGCCGATCCCCTCATTGGACAATGTCTCAATCAGAATCGAATGGGGAATACGCCCATCGATAATCGCCGTCTTTTTCACGCCCCGGCGCACGGCTTCGACACAGCAGTCGATCTTCGGGATCATTCCGCCAGAAATAATGCCGCGCCGTTTCAGATAGGGCACCTCGCTGACATTGACAAAGGGGATCAGTGTGGACGGGTCATCCTTGTCCCGTAAAAGTCCGGCAATATCGGTCATCAGGATCAAATTCTCCGCCCGCAGCTGCGCTGCAATGCGTGCCGCTGCCGTGTCTGCATTCACATTGTACGTCTGCCCAAACTCATCTGCTGCCACCGTCGCGATGACCGGTACATAGCCGTTGTTCAGTGCGTCCAGGATGGGCTGTTCATTGACTTTGACAATGTCACCCACATAGCCCAGATCCTCTCCGTTCGGACCGAGTTTCCGCTCTGCGGTGAGCATCTGCCCGTCAATGCCGCAAAGTCCCAACGCCTTACCTTTGGTGCGAGTCAAAAGATTGACCAGTTCCTTATTCACCTTCCCGGACAAAACCATCTTGACCACATCTACGGTCGCTTCATCCGTATAACGCAGACCACCGATGAATTTGCTTTCGATGTGCAGCTTTTTCAACATCTCGCTGATTTCCGGGCCACCGCCGTGTACCAGCACCACCCGCACCCCGACTAGGGATAACAATACAATGTCATTCATGACAGCCTGCTTGAGTTCTTTGTTCGTCATGGCATTGCCGCCATATTTCACGACCACGATCTTGTTGTTATACTTCTGAATATAGGGCAGGGCATCCACCAGCACCTGCGCTCGAATGTTGTTATGTATCTCTCCCATTGCTTTCAATTCCTCTCTCAGGATCGATAATCGCCGTTGATCTTGATGTAATCATAGGTCAGATCACAGCCCCATGCTGTCGCAGAAACGGTGCCGTCACCGATGGATACCAAAATCTGAATCTCATCTTCCAACAGAATTTTCTTTGCCTCTTCCTCTGAAAAGGCAACACCCGCCCCATTTTTGCATACTTCTACAGAGCCGGCACGGGACGCCAGCGTTACCGCTACCTTGTGAATGTCAAACTCCGCCGGTGCATAACCTATGGCGCACAGCACACGTCCCCAGTTGGCATCTGCCCCAAACATGGCACATTTCAAAAGCGGCGAACACACCACGCTTTTTGCCACGGCAATGGCAGTGTCCAAATCTTCTGCCCCGGAAACGATACATTCCAATAGTTTCGTCGCGCCCTCGCCGTCATAGGCAAGCATTCTCGTCAGGTTCATCATAACGCAGTACAGAGCGTTCCGGAAGATCCGGTAATCCTCTGATTCTGCCGTAATTGCGGCATTTTCCGCAAGTCCGGATGCCATCACCAAACAAGTATCATTCGTGGACTGGTCGCCGTCTACGGACAGGCAGTTATATGTCACCTTTACCACATCGGACAGCGCCTTTTGGAGCATTTCTACAGAAACCGCCGCATCGGTGGTAATACAATTGAGGGTCGTTGCCATATTCGGGTGAATCATGCCGCTGCCCTTTGCCATGCCGCCCAGATGACAGGTCTTTCCGCCTAAGGTAAATTCCACGGCAATCTCCTTCGGGAAGGTGTCGGTCGTCATAATGGCAAGAGCGGCCTCATGTGCGCCTTCCGGGCTGGCTTTCAGGTTCTGGCACAGCGCCGGAAGCGCATCCCGGATCGGCTCGATGGGGAGGACCTGTCCGATGACACCGGTGGACATAACCATGACTTCTTCCGGTTTCACACCCAGCGCTTTGGCAGTGAGATTGCACATGGCCTCTGCCTTTGTTTCACCGTCAGCATTACAGGTGTTGGCGTTTTTGGAGTTTGCCACAAGGGCTCTCGCCTTGCCGCCGGTGGCTTTCAGATGCCTTTGCATCACCAGAATCGGTGCGCCCTTGACTTTGTTCTGGGTATACACTGCCGCAGCGTTGCAGAGGGTATCTGCCGCAACCACAGTCAGATCGTTCTTCACACCATCCAGCGGACTTTCGTTGCCGTCCGGTGTCATAGTCTTTTTGATACCGCAGTATACACCGCCGGCAGAAAATCCCTTTGCGGCACAGACCCCGCCGTCGATATATTGATACCCATCATACATAATTTTTTTGATATCTTTCATTCCACACCATCCTTTTTGGAAATTACTGCAATCCCGTTGTCTCATCCAGCCCTAGCATAATATTCATACACTGCACCGCCGCACCAGAAGCACCTTTTCCTAAGTTATCCAGCCGCGAACACAGCAGCATCTGGCTGTCATCCCCGAATACAAATACTTCCATCTGGTTGGTGTCCCGCAGGTCATTGCAGGTCAGTTTCGTCTTTGTCATCTCTTCCATGGTACCCAGAGGCATCACATGGACAAAGTTCGACCCGGCATAGTGCTTCTGAAACATATCATGGACTTCTCGGATGGAAAACGTCTTCCCAGCGATATCCGCCATAACCGGCACGCAGACCACCATGCCGTTATAATAATCATCCACAATGGGGGTGAACATGGGTTTCTTTTCCAGACCGGAAATTTTCTGCATCTCCGGCAAATGCTTATGGTTATTGGCAAGTCCGTAAAACCGCGGACTGTACAACTCCGGCGCACGGTCGGGGGATTCGATCTCGGCAATCATCGCCTTGCCGCCGCCGCTATAGCCGGACATGGCAAAGCACTGCACTGGATAGTCCTTCGGCAGTATACCGCTTTGCACCATCGGATAGACCAGCGATGCAAAGCCGCTGGCATAACAGCCGGGGACAGCCACACGCTTGGACGTGCGGATTTTTTCCCGATGTTCCGGGGAGAGTTCCGGGAAGCCATACGCCCAGTCCGGATTGGTACGGTGGGCGGTAGAGGCGTCAATGATCCGCACATCCGCATCTCCAGCCAGTGCTACAGCTTCTCTTGCCGCCGCATCCGGCAAACACAAAAATGTGATGTCACTCTCTTGAATCGCCGCCTGTCGCGCATTGGTATCTTTCCGCGTTTCCTCCGGCAGGGTGATCAGTGTCAAGTCCTGACGCGGTTCGAGTCTTTCATGGATACGCAGGCCGGTCGTACCAGCTTGCCCGTCGATAAAAATTTTCGTTACCATATTTCATTCTCCATCCTGATCTGCTGCTGCCGCATCCTCCGGCGCACACTTGGGACAGGGCGCATGGTGACCAATTATTCTGCCTCGTACTGTCTCTATCAAACGAATAGAGGATCGATCCACTGTGCGCTGGTTGCCCTTCCAGTCATAGGTTACCCCTGGATAGTCCTCTCTGGCACAATCCTCGGACAAATGCCAGTACTCTCCAATGGGGGTATAATAAACCGGTTCCTCCGCCTTTGCTCGCTCCTGCGCAGACCGCACCTGGATGGAAACCGGATCGGAAACGATAGCGTCATCTGCGGTGGCGATATACAGACTGCCCGTTCCGGCGGTCTTTCCTGTGAGATAGAAGTTCACCAGCCCATCTGATTTCACAGTCACATCACTGACATCCGCCAGTTCTGCGTCCTCTGTATAAATGCGAAGCCGTTCTGCCGATACATAGCCATCCGCCTCCACATGGGCGGCATAAGGGCCTTTTTTATCCTCCAAATCCAGCACCACTGCTCCCTCTGTCCCGCAGCGTAAGGTCAATCCAGCAATCACTGCTTCCCGTGGCTTTACCACCTCTGACGCCGAAACAGTAGCGTTGCGCTTTGCGCCGGCCTTTGTTGTTCCCTTTACCGCTTTTTTTATACCGTCTGCCGTAGTCTCTGCCAATTTGGCTTGGGTGGTTTCTACGACAGCTGCTGACTGCGCTGTGGATTCCGATTCCGACGCCGCGCCACAACCCGACAGCGTACATAATGTCATGATACCCGCCAAAAAAATTGCAGTTGGTTTCATCTATGCGTTTCCTTTCTTTCCCTGCTGTACCGTCACTCCCTGGGACATTTCCACAGACTAAAGGCACAAGTTCCAATAATGACAGCCGCCGCCCATATGCGAGAAACTGTCATCCCCAAATCCCACACAAGTCCAATTAGGATCTCTCCGATGATCCACACAATCACAGCAATGACACACAATGCCACGATAAACTGAATTTGCCGCTTTTTCATCGTGTCATTCCATTCCCAGTTTTGCCTTCGCAAGCACCAGTTGTTTTGCCACAGCCGCCGGAGAAGGCCCACCTTCAGATACTCTGCCCTTGACGCAGGTTTCTAAGCTGATTGCCTCATACACATCCTCGGTAAACAGCGGGGTCATCTTCTGATATTCCTCGAGTGGCAGCGTCTCCAAGGTCAACCCCTTGGCAATGCACTGCGCCACAAGCGTCCCTGAGATCTTATAGGCATCCCGGAAGGGCATTCCCTTTTTCACCAGATAGTCGGCGCAATCTGTCGCATTGATAAAGCCCTTTGCCGCCGCAGCCCGCATATTCTCCCGGTTTACCCGCATGGTTTCCAGCATCGGCGTGAATGTCTCCAGACACAGCTTCACATTGTCCACGGCATCAAAAATGGCTTCCTTGTCCTCCTGCATATCCTTATTATACGCCAGCGGCAGTCCCTTCATCATCGTCAAAAGTGTCTGCAAATCGCCGTATACTCTCGCCGTCTTACCACGGATGAGTTCCGTGATATCCGGGTTTTTCTTTTGCGGCATGATGGAAGAGCCGGTGGCAAAAGCATCATCGAGTTCGATGAACTTAAATTCCCACGAACACCAGAGAATGATCTCCTCCGAAAAACGAGACATATGCATCATCAAGATCGAAAGCGTATTCGCCAGTTCTATGCAATAATCCCGGTCGGACACGCCGTCTAAGCTATTGGCCATGGGCGCATCAAAGCCCAGCAGCTTTGCCGTTTGCTGTCGGTCAATGTGATACGTGGTCCCCGCCAGGGCACCACTGCCTAAGGGGCACTCGTTCATACGTTTTGCGGTGTCATCCAGTCTGCCCAGGTCACGCAGGAACATCTGCACATAGGCCAGCAGATGGTGCGCAAACGTCACCGGCTGCGCCCGCTGGAGATGGGTATATCCCGGCAGCACCGTCTCGGTGTGCTGCTCTGCCAGCCGAACCAACACCTTGCACAAATTTTCAGTCAGCACACGAATTTCAGCGATTTCGTCTCGAAGATACAAACGCAAATCAAGGGCAACCTGGTCGTTCCGGGACCGGGAGGTATGCAGGCGTTTGCCCACATCGCCGAGCCGCTTGGTCAGTTCTGCCTCCACAAACATATGGATATCTTCTGCGTTGGGATCAAACGCCAGTTTTCCGCTGTCGATATCTGCCAGAATTTCCTGCAATCCAGCGATCAGCGTCTGGCTGTCCTCTTTTGTGATGATGCCGCAATCCCCCAGCATGGTGGCGTGAGCGATACTGCCCTGGATATCCTGCCGATACATCCGTGCATCAAATGCAATGGAGGAATTAAACGCATTCACGCCGGCGTCAATTTCTTTGGAAAATCTTCCTGCCCATAGTGCCATAGTATAAAAACTCCTTTATTGGTATCATATATACACCGGGGAACCCACGGCGCATCGCTTTCATGCGCTGACCGCACGTGTGCCGCCTGCGAATAGAAAAGGCGACCTTTTCCAAGCCGCCCTTCCACTCCGGCACTGTAACCGGTTCTATTTGTAATTATGCAGTGGCTTACTTGCCCCGCTTCTGATCCAGCTTTGCCTTTACATGAATCGGCAGGCCAAACAGGTTGATAAATCCTTCTGCATCCTTCTGGTTATATACCTCTTCTGCATCGAAGGTGGCTACCTCTTCATCATACAGCGTATACGGCGAAGTCACACCTGCATTGATGATGTTGCCCTTATACAACTTCAGCTTGACATCACCTGTTACCGTTTTCTGTGTCTCGTTGACAAAGGCCGTCAGCGCTTCCCGCAGCGGGGTGTACCACTGACCATTGTATACAATATCCGCAAACTTGATGCTCAAATACTGCTTTGTGCGAGCCGTTTCCTTATCGAGCGTGATGGTCTCGAGCACCTCGTGTGCATGATACAGGATCGTGCCGCCCGGTGTCTCATACACACCTCTGGACTTCATACCCACCAGACGATTTTCCACCAAGTCCGCCAGACCGATGCCGTTTTCGCCGCCCAGCTTGTTGAGCGTCTCCACGATCTCTACGGCACCCATTTCCTTGCCGTCGATCGCGGTCGGGATGCCCTTTTCAAAGTGAATGGTCACATAAGTCGGCTTGTCCGGTGCTTGCAGCGGCGATACACCCAGCTCTAGGAAGCCTTCCTTCTCATACTGCGGCTCGTTCGCCGGATCCTCGAGGTCAAGTCCCTCGTGCGAGAGGTGCCACAAATTCTTATCCTTGGAATAATTCGTCTCACGGCTAATTTTCAGCGGAATATTATGCGCTTCGGCATAGTCGATTTCTTCGTCACGGCTCTTAATATTCCATTCTCTCCACGGCGCAATGATTGTCATATCCGGGGCGAATGCCTTAATCGCCAGTTCAAAGCGCACCTGGTCGTTGCCCTTCCCAGTAGCACCATGGCAGATGGCATCAGCACCCTCTTCCAGCGCAATGCGTGCCAGTTCCTTGCCAATGATCGGACGCGCACAAGAAGTCCCCAGCAGATAGCGGTTCTCATACACAGCTCCTGCCTGTACAGTCGGGAAAATGTACTCCTCTACAAACACTTTCTTCAAATCCAGTACGATCAGCTTCGAAGCACCAGTTTTCAGTGCCTTTTCTTCGAGACCATCCAGCTCAGTCCCCTGTCCTACGTCTGCGGAAACCGCGATGACCTCACAGTTATTATAATTCTCTTTCAGCCACGGAATAATGATCGATGTATCGAGTCCGCCGGAGTATGCCAGCACGACTTTTTTGATATCCTTTTTTGCCATGGGTTGTTCCTCCATCTGCATAGTATTTTGCATAGATTCAGCAGCGCATCCTAACTCGCTGCCAATGTGCTATCTTTATTATACACGTTTTTCCTGCTTTGTCAAGTCCTTTTTTTGCATAAATATTCGAATTATTTAGATTTTTGGCATATAACATGCATAATATGCATTTTGAATGTATATTTTTTGCATTTTTCGCAAAAAAATCGCCGTACAGCGCGCCCCTTTGCACTGCACAGCGATTCTCTGCCCTTCAAAGCACCGCACAAAGTTCCGTTGCACGATACTGATTTTCTCTCTATCTACCAGCAGCTGGTACAGTGTCCAGATTCGCTGCGCCTTTTCGCAATCGGCACAGGATGGGACGAGCTGCTGTTTTTCACCCAAGCATTTTCTGCATCCGGCAAATTTTTTGGCAGCACCGCACAGAAATTGTGCGTCAGATGCAAGCAGATGGCATACAAAGCCATCAGGCGATCTTTGTGCGATGTTGCCTTTTCCCTGCATATTCCCGGATGTGCCCGCATATAATAAAAGGGAACATGTGCCCTTATGCCTGCCGCTGCTGGTTCTGCTGCCGTCCGTACTGTAAGCGCAGCTTGTCAGTCAGCAGAGCAATAAACTCCGAATTGGTTGGTTTTCCCTTACAATTGTTGACCGTATAGCCAAAAAACGAGTTAATGACATCGAGGTCACCCCTGTCCCAGGCGATTTCAATGGCATGGCGTATGGCACGCTCCACCCGGGAAGATGTCGTATGAAACTGTTTAGCCACAGTAGGATAGAGCATCTTTGTGACACTCTCCATCAGCGTCTTATCCTGTACCGCCGAAAGAATCGCTGCCCGCAGATAGTGATAGCCCTTGATATGTGCCGGCACGCCCAGCTGGTGAATCATATCGGTGATGACCACTTCCAAATCGTCCGAACGGGCACTGCTGCTGTTTCCGCGCAGCAGATCCTCAATCCGACTGCCGAGGGTGACAATATCAAAGGGCTTGAGCATAAAATAAGATGCCCCTTTCTCCAGAACCTGACGTGCAATAAACTCGTTCTCATAGGCTGAAGTGACAATAAAAAGGGGTCTGACTTCCAATATCTGTGATTTTTCCAACACTTCTATGGCATCCAGTGTAGGCATGACCGCATCCATCACCACGACGTCTGGGCTGTCATTGCGAATGGCGTCCAGAATCACCCTGCCGTCTCTGCGTCTGGTCATGACATAGAAACCCTGGGATCGAAGCGCATTCGCACATGTAATGCCATACTCCGCACTATCATCGCCAATCAGGACTTTTATTTTTCTCTTGTCCAGGTTGTTCATTTTGTTACCTCCTATTTTTTGTTCCACCCCAACATTCTAGCATAATGCCCAAAAATGCAACAAGATACAATTATATCGAAATCACGCAAAAGAGGGGAAAATTTGTAGAGATGAATCGAATTCCCTTTCAAAGCGTTTTCCGCACCGGAATTTCGGCGTTTACTCCAGGATAGAAGGAGCTTTTGCCTCCGCTTGTATTTTTCGATACTGGCGTGCCGAACGCGCCTCATAGGAAAAAAATTGCAGCATCGCCAGCGACACAATACAACCAAACGGAATCCACGTCGGCAGAATCTCCAACCGATAGAGCGTGTCCACCGGCATCTCCATCAGCTGGCTATAAAACCCGCTATTGCCAGCATAAGTACTTACCCGATAAAGGGCGATCATACACAGTATTATGCCCAGCACAGCGCAGCCAACTGCTGCCCAGTTCAGCCAGTTTTTTCGGCACGCCAGGACAAGCCCTGCCCCCAGTATCAGCAGGCCTGACGACACCAGCAGCATTTGGCCATAGCCGACGAATTCCAGCGGCCAGTTGCTGCCCGCCTGCGCCTGCGTAATCCAACCGAGCGCACAGCCCACATTCACCACCAAACAGCTGCCCACCGCTGTCAGCACTAGTACGATCCGAAGTAGGATACAAAGTCCCCGATGGGCACGTGTCCGCCGATACTGCTCCGCCGTCTGTTTTCTGCGGCGGACGGGCAGGGTCTTTTTTGGGGCTGCATTTTTTTCCATATTTTATTCCTTTCTCTGGTACATTCGTTCGTTGACACAGCGCTACACACCACTTTTTAGGCGTATTTTCCATCGAGATTCCGGACAAATGCTTTCCGCCGAATGCCAGAAATGATGCCGTATCTTGCGGGGGATAATCATCCACCGCTGGTACACGATATACATAGACACTGCGCTCAAACGTCTGCATGCCTGCAGTTGATTTTGAAGCCGTGTCACTCCCAATCTTCAGGCGACACCGCACAGAGATTGTACGTCAGATGCGCTAGCAGATTTTTCGTCAGACGAAATGAAAAACGGAGCAAGTACTTTGTGTATTTGCGAGTATTTTCATGAAGTATGGCGGAAAATATGCAAGCAGATGGCGTGCAAAGCCGTCAGGCGGTCTTTGTGCGATGTTGCCTTCAGAAAGCAGGTTTGATGCAATGAACGCATGGATTCGGCGTACCGCCGCTGTGGGCGGTGCCATTTTACTCCAGTTGTATGGTGCAGCGGCATATTATGCCTGGACACTACCGGACAACTATTATATCCAAACTGGCAGCACGCTCACGCTCCATACCGCCTTGCCTCTTTCCGCCGCTCCTGCCGACCAAACAGTACAAGCGGCTGCCGACACCGGCAGTGACACGGAGACTGCTGCCCTAAAGTTATTCGGCATAATCCCGGTCAAGTCGGTAGAGGTACAGACCATCGACACCCCGATGCTGGTACCCTGCGGCGAACCGTTCGGCATTAAGCTGCGCATGGAGGGCGCAATGATCGTGGGGCTGGAACGGGTAGAGAACCAGGATGGCGCACGCTGCCCTGCCCAGGAAGCCGGGATGCAAACGGGTGATGTCATTCAGTCCATTGACGGCACAGCCATCACCTCCAACCAATCCCTCCAGGACGCCATCGTCCAATCCGGTGGTGAGACCGTCTGCGTCACCTATACCCGAGACGAGATCAGCTATACGTGCGATCTGACGCCCGCCTATGCCGATGCAGATGGACGATATGAGGCAGGTATATGGGTGCGGGACAGCAGCGCCGGGATCGGTACGCTCACTTTCTACGACCCGGAAAGCGGCAGCTTCGGCGGACTGGGGCACCCTATCTGCGATGCGGATACAGGAGATATCTATCCCGTTGGCTCCGGCGATGCCAGCGCCGTCACCATCACCCAGGTGCAGAAAGGCATTCCCGGTGAGCCGGGTATGCTACAAGGCGAGTTCACTGAGCGTGCCCCGCTGGGACAGCTGCTGTGCAACAACCGCTGCGGGATCTTTGGCACACTCTATCACAATCCTTCGAACGAAACCGCCATCCCCATGGCGCTTAAGCAAGAGGTCGAAACAAGCGAAGCGCAGATCCTCTGCACTATCTCCGGGGATACGCCGCAGGCGTATGACATCGTACTGGAAGAAATCGACTACAGTGGAGCAGACAACACCCGGAACATGACCATCCGTGTCACAGACCCGGCGCTCTTAGAAGCGACTGGCGGCATTGTCCAAGGCATGAGCGGCAGTCCCATCCTTCAGAACGGCAAGTTGGTGGGTGCTGTCACGCACGTTTTTGTGGATGATCCCACTCGAGGCTATGCCATTTTTTGCGAAAACATGGTACGCTATGGATTGTGTGGCAGCTAACCCAATGCATTAAAGCCCATGGAGCCGCACCGCTGTCCACGCAAGAAAAACCTCACGGAAGGCTGTACGCCACCCCGTGAGGTTTTCCACTGCGCCAGCCAGATGCCAGCCAGCAGTCTGCGTCAAACATCCTGCGCGGTGCATTCCGGCATACCGGAACCGCACACTGACAAACAACGATGCAGTCCTATCGTTTTTCGCATTCTGCTAACCCGCAAAGGTCTGCCGCACAACGTATCTTCCGCCATATAAAAAGGCAGATATTTTTCATCACACGTTCGC